>NZ_JVEL01000608.1:0-675 GCF_001076875.1 Serratia sp. 506_PEND | reverse complement strand
ATGCGGCGCTCTCGCGTCGCTTTCAGTTAGTTAATGTCGGTGAGCCGGATGTGGCGCAGGCGACGGTTATTCTGCGCGGACTGCGTAGTGTCTATGAGAAAGCACACGGGGTTCTGATTGATGAGGCGGCCCTGCAGGCGGCAGCATCTCTGTCGGCGCGCTATATCTCAGGTCGGCAGTTGCCGGATAAAGCCATCGATGTGCTGGATACGGCCTGCGCCAGAGTGGCGATTAACCTGACCACGCCTCCCCGCGAAGTGAGCCATCTGCAGACCCGGCTTGAGCAGCGCGGGCTGGAAATTGTTCAGCTCGAGCGGCAGTCACGCATTGGTCTTGGCGATCACCAGGCCCGGCTCACTGAGCTCTGTGCTGAGGAACAGGCAGAACGTGCAAAGCTGATAAAGGAAGAAGAAAACTGGCAGGCGCAGCTCGGGCTGGTGCAGGCGATCGTCGCACTGCGCGCGCAGCTGCTGGCGGCAGAGAGTGAAGATGATGATGAGCCGGTGGCTGCACTGCGACAGCTTGAGCAGGAGCTTGACGCGTTGCAGGCATCATCGGTGCGGGTCTCAGCACATGTGGATGCCCGGCAGGTGGCTTCGGTAGTGGCTGAATGGACGGGCGTGCCTGTCAACCGCATTTCACAAAGCGAGCTGGACGTGGTGATGAACCTGCCGG
>NZ_JVEL01000607.1:0-2781 GCF_001076875.1 Serratia sp. 506_PEND | reverse complement strand
GTAAGCACGTGGTGAACTCACCTTGCGTTGCAAGGTGAGTTTGTGTTTTGGATTTTCAGAGGACTAACGGAAGGTATTGCCGGCGTACGGCAGCAGCTCATTCAACCGCCGGTTCGGCCACGACGGCAACCGCGTCAGTACATCACGCAACCAGGCATACGGCTCCAAACCGTTCAGCTTTGCCGTCTCCAGCAGACTCAGGATATTCGCCATTCGCTGACCCGCTCGCAGACTGCCTGCGAAGAGCCAGTTCTTGCGCCCAACCGCCACCGGACGTATCACGTTCTCCGCCCGGTTGTTGTCTATCGGTACCCGACCATCCTCCAGATAGACCAGTAACGCCGCCCATCGCTTCAACGTATAGTCGATGGCCTTGCGTATCCCCGAGTTTGGTGCCGTCTTCTGCTGCTTCACCTGTAACCAGCTTTCGAACGCCTTCAACCGCGGTTTGGCATAACGGTGTCGCCATCGTCGTCGTTGTTCTGCCGGGCGCTGCTTTATCCGTCGCTCCAGGTTGTACAGCTCGCGGATAGTGGCCAGGGCGATTTCTGCCACCGGACTGCCGTTCGCCTTGTGCTGGTCGAAGAACTTCCGACGCACATGCGCCCAGCAGCCGGCTTCCTTCACGCTACCTTCGTCGAACAGCGCCCGGTAACCGGCATAGCCGTCCACGACCAACGTACCCTGCCAGCTATCCAGCATCGCGCTGGCATAGGTGCCACTGCGGCCCGGCTGGCAGTCATACAGCACCACCGCCCTGTCTGCCCCGGCGGCGCTGACGTAGGCCCACAGATACCCCTTCTGGCTGTGACCTTTTTCGGGATTGAGCAACAGTAACGGTGTCTCATCCGCCTGCAGTACCGCTTGCTGCAGCAGGTCCTGCCGCAGGGCGTCGGCCAGTGGCTTCAGTGCCGCCCCCACCGCACCGAACCAACCAGCCAGCGTGCTGCAGGGAATATCGATACCGTGACGCAGGTAGATTTTCTGCTGACGGTATAGCGGCAGATGGTCACTGCATTTGGCTACGGTGACCTGGGCCAACAACCCCGGACCGGGCTGGCCTTTTTCGATAAGCTGAGGCGGTAAGGGAACGGTATGGACGGTTTCACAGCAGGGACAGCTGTAGTGCGGGCGCACCGTGCGATGCACCACCACCCGAGCCGGAATGTACTCCAGCCGTTCGCTCACCTCATCACGCAGGGGGCGCAGGGCGTGCCCGCAGTCGGGGCAGTCATGACTGCTCAGGTCAAGACGGACCGTTTCACGGGATAACTCTGGCGGCAATGGCTGGCGTTTGGGCGGTGTGCCAGGGAGCGCCTTGCCTGCCGGTAACACCGCCGCCAACTGCTGTTCCAGGTCGGCGGTGTCGGCATCGACATCCTCTTCCGCCAGGCTCCGCTGTTCGCCCTGGAAGGCTTCACTCTTGCGGCCGAAGCGCCAGCGACGGCCGGCCTTCAGCGCGTCTTCCAGGGCCTGGATGTAGTGAGCCTGAGCTTCGAGCAGGGCCAGAGCCCGGACACGTAACTCATGGGGATCTTGTGTGGTAAACAGCGCGTCGATATCCATATCAGCAGCTTGACATAACGGACGGTGATAATCACGTCATATCATGACGTTAACGTTTAACGTCTCAGGTTTCCCAGCCCGGCAGGTCAAGCCCCTCAACCTGTTGCCAGTCTACCCCCTTGGTCAGCCAGGCGAACTGCTCTGCCGTCAGCGGCCAGGCGGTATCCCCGGGGCGGGGCCAGGTGAAGTGGCCCTGATGCAACCGGCGGGTGCACAGCCAGACGCCGTGCTTGTCCCACTGCAACACTTTGATGCGTGAGCGTGCCTTGTTGCAGAAAACCACCGCGGTTCCCGGCGGTAAGGGCGAGGGCAAGTGTTCATCGGCCAGCCGGGTCAGGGTATCAATACCCCGGCGCATATCGGTCGGCTCACGGGCCAGCCAGATGGCATGAGGCATTAGCATAGGTTGAGCTCCGCCATGATGGCCGGCAACTGGCTGGGCTGGCAGGTGATGGAGCACCGTTTTAAATTCAGGGTAATGGCGGGCATATGCGGGTCTATGTTGGGGAGGGATAGCGGTGCCTCTTCAGGGGCAACAGTCACCGGAATAAAAGGGGGTTCAGCGGCCGGTGACGTTGGGATTTTGGTCCACTTGCCGACCCAGTTGCAAAAGGTTTTGACATTGAGATGGTGTTGCAGGCTGTACTGAGTGCGGGACAGGCCGCTGAATTGCCAGTCGGCGACATGTTGCTGCTGTTGTTGGAGGGTATGGCGAGATTTTGGCATGGGGGAACCTGCGTAGTGAACATGAGGTTCAAGCGTGCCGAGTCGCACAAGGATTAACAATGTGAGTTCACCGCGTGCTTACGATGAAGTAAGCGTTGAGCTTGATGACCTGACAACCTTTGTCGGACGCAACGATATTGGTAAATCGACGATCCTGGAAGCGCTGGAGATCTTCTTCAATAACAGCGTGGTATCCATTGAAAAAGGGGATGCCTGTATTCATAGTGGCCAGGAGAATGTTGAGATCACCTGTGAGTTTACCGATCTGCCCCCTTCCCTGACGCTGGACTCCGGCGCTGAAACGACACTGGCAGAAGAATTTTTGCTAAGCAGCACCGGCTCACTTCAAATTCGCAAGATCTACAACTGCAGTAACAAAAAACCAACCGCTGAGATTTTCGTGATTGCAAACCATCCTGCTGCAGCGGGTTTTCAGAATCTCCTCGAGCTTAAGGAAAAAGAGCTACAGGCCCGGGTGAAAGATCTCGG
>NZ_JVEL01000606.1:0-35413 GCF_001076875.1 Serratia sp. 506_PEND | reverse complement strand
GTAATGCCCATGCCGTAGGTCACGATGGTGGCGTTGGATTTCGCGTAAGCGGCGGCGACCTGTTCCAGATCCCGGCGCGCCAGGCCGCTCTCCGCCTCAATCGCATCCCAACCGGTGGCCTTCAGGTCGGCGGCGAAAGCCGTAAACCCTTCAGTGTGCTCGGCAATAAAGGCGTGATCCAGCGCATTGCCATGCTCATCATCCAACTGCAGCAACGCTTTGGCGATGCCTTTGAGCGCCGCGGCGTCACCGCCGGCTTTGACCTGATAGTAGGTTGAAGCGATCGGGGTCGAACTGTAGGTCGCCATTTCGATGACGTTTTGCGGATCGGTGAAACGTTCGAGCGCCCGCTCGCGCAGCGGGTTAAAGACAATGATCGGCACTTTTTTGCGCGCCAGCTCATGCAGCGTGCCCATCATGCGCGGGTGATTGGTGCCCGGATTGTGTCCGATGGAGATAACCAGCTCCGCGCTGTCAAAGTCGTCCAGCGAGACGGTGCCTTTACCGATGCCGATCGATTGCGGCAGGCCAACGCTGGTCGGCTCATGGCACATGTTGGAGCAGTCGGGAAAGTTATTGCTGCCAAATTCACGCGCAAACAGCTGGAACAGGTAGGCCGCCTCATTGGACGCCCGGCCGGAGGTATAAAATTCCACCTGTTCCGGCGGCAGCGTCTGCAAGACGGCGGCGATGCGTTGGAACGCCTCGTCCCACGCCAGCGGGCGCAGGGTGTCCGTCCCGGCGTCATAAAACAGGGGCGTGGTCAGGCGGCCATAGTCTTCCAACTGATAATCGGTTTTTTGCAGCAGTGAGGTCACGGTATTTTGCGCCAGGAATTCGGGCGTCACGCGCTTGCTGGTCGCTTCCCAGGTCACCGCTTTGGCGCCGTTTTCGCAAAACTGAAAGGTGGAGCGATGCTCTTTATCCGGCCATGCGCATCCCGGGCAGTCAAACCCGTCGGGCTGGTTGGTGCGCATCAGCGTCACCGGCGCTTCTAAGGTATCCATCTGCGTGCGCACGGCGATGGCCGTCGCTTTCAGCGCGCCCCAACCGCCGGCGGGCCCATCGTAGGGATGGACACCGGGTACTGCTCGTCTTTTCGCCATTGTTGATTGCCTCCGACACCGCTTACGATAAGTGCAGGTGATTGATTTAAAAATAATATTTTCGTTATCGTCTAAGAAGGAAGGCAGACGCCGCCGTCGTCAAACGCGCGCCTGTCGCTTCAGTATAGATGAGTAAGAAAGGGCGCAGCGGCAGTCAATGCGGGGAAGCAGCGGCCCGTCTAATTGAAGGCGGGCCGCCGGGGCGTTACTTTTTCACCACCAGGCCCACGCCGCGGCCACGCGGATCGGACGCGGTTTCCGGCGTGCGGCCATCGATGCGGATGACCTGAATATCCCCCATGTTCCAGCCCTGGTCTTCGAGGGTGTAACCCATGGCCTTCAGCTCGTCCGCCGGTTTGCCGGTCAGCGGCGCAAAGCTGTCATAGTAGACGGTGTCCTTCGGCAACAGCTGATGGTGCACGCGCTGGGCGGCCACCGCCTGCGCCAGCGGCAGGTGGTAATCGTAGAGGTTGTTGATCACCTGGAAGATCGAGGTGAAGATGCGTGAACCGCCCGGGGTGCCGATCACCAGGGTGACGTCGCCGTCGCGGGTGATGATGGTCGGGCTCATCGAGGAGAGCATGCGTTTGCCCGGCTCGATGGCGTTGGCGTCGCTGCCCACCACGCCGAAGGCGTTGGCGACGCCGGGTTTGGCGCTGAAGTCGTCCATCTCGTCGTTAAGCAGGAAGCCGGCGCCTTTGACCACCACGCCGCTGCCGAAGTCCCAGTTGAGCGTATAGGTGTTGCTGACCGCGTTGCCGGCGGCATCGACGATCGAAAAGTGGGTGGTTTGGTGGGTTTCCAGCCCCGGCCGCACCTTTTCGGTCGGCGAGATCGCCGTCGGGTTGATCTCGGCGGCGCGTTTTTGCAGGTAGTCGGGGGCGATCAGCTGCGCTTCCGGCACGTTAGTGAAATCCGGGTCGCCGAGGTAGTCGGCGCGATCGGCGAACACGCGTTTTTCGATTTCCGCCAGCAGGTGGATATAGCGCGCCGAGTTGAGCGGCACGCCCTTGAAGTCGGCGGCGCGATCTTCTTTTATCCCCAGCAGCTGCGCCAGCGCAATGCCGCCGGAGCTGGGCAGCGGGGCGGTATACACGGTGTTGCCGCGCCAGCTGATGCGCATCGGTTCACGCCATTTCACCCGATAGTCGGCCAAATCCGCCGCACCGATCAGCCCGTTGTCGCGCTGCATTTGCGCCACCAGCAGGCGAGCGGTTTCGCCGTGATAAAAATCGTCGGCGCCCGATTTGGCGATGCGCTCAAGGGTGGCGGCCAGCTCCGGCTGTTTGAACACCGTGCCGGGCTTCATGGCGCCGAAATAGTCGCCGAAGTTGGTTTTACCGGCGAACAGTTTGTTGGCGTCTTCACGGTATTGATACTGCTGGTCCGCCACGGTGAAACCTTGCCGGGCGTAACCTATCGCCGGCGTCAGCAGTTCGGCCCACGGCAGCTTGCCGAAACGCTTATGGGCTTCCCACAACCCTAGCACGGTGCCCGGCACACCGGCGGCGCGGCTGCCCACCAGGCTGAGATTCTCGATCACTTCGCCTTTCTCGTTCAGATACATGGTTTTGCCGGCGGCCTTGGGCGCCACTTCGCGGTAGTCGAGGAAATAGGGTTTGCCGTCGACGTACAACGTCATAAAGCCGCCGCCGCCGATATTGCCGGCTTCAGGGTAGGTAACGGCCAGGGTAAAGGCGGTGGCGACCGCCGCGTCGACCGCGTTGCCGCCGGCCTGCAGAATGTGCGCGGCGACCTTGGCGCCATACTGATCCGGGGCGGCGACCGCGCCGGCGGTCAGATCGGCGGCAAAGGCGGCGGGAACGGTGCAGGCAAGTGCCACGCTCAGAGCTATCGTTTTCAATAAACCGGCAGACATAGAAGATCCTTTTAGCGATGTTCAGTTATCAGGTGAATTCAACTAATTATTTTGAAACAGCAGGTTAGCGCGTTTTCTTCGGGTTGTTGCGACGCTTTATTGAAGGTAGCAGCGGTCAGGCGGGGCCGCCTGACCAGAGTAGCAAATCGTGACGTGGCGCGTTATGCGCCGGCGGACAGCGCCGACTGGAGCCATTGGCAGAAGTGCCGGGCGAGCGGATTGTGTTCGCTGTCGCGGTGCAGCAGCCACGCCCAGTTGGCGCCGCGCACGCGTTGCTCGGTTAGCGGTTGCAGCAGCCCGACGTCGCGCGCGTGTTGCGCCAGCAGTTGGCTGACCAACGCGATGCCGAGGCCATTGCAGGCGGCGTCCAGCAGCAGACCAGGATCGGAGAAGTTCAGCCCGCTGTCGCGTTGGCCGACGTGCGCGCCGCCCGCCACCGCCCAGTGGCTCCAGTCCATCTCACGTTCGCCGTGCAAGGTCACGCGCTGCTCCGGCGTCAACGCCAGCAGGCTGGGGTGGCAGGCGGGGTAGAGCCGGTCGGTACAGAGAACCTTGAAGGTGCAGTCCGCCTGCGCGCTGAGATCGTCGCGGATCGCCAGATCGATGCTGTCCGCCGCCATATCCGGCGGTTCAAAGCTGGTGAACAGCCACAGATCGATCTGCGGATGTCGCCGGTTGAAATCGCCCAGCCGCGGCGTCAGCCAGTGGCGGGCAAAGGCCGGGGTGGTGTTGACGATCAACTGGTTGGGTTTGCGGTACTGATCCAAACGGCGAATGCCGACGGCCAGATGTTGCAGCATCACCTGTGCGGTGCTGAACAGATCGTGGCCGGCGTCGGTCAGCGTTACGCTGCGGCCGGTGCGGAAGAACAGCGGCTGTTCCAGAAACGCCTCGAGGCTGCGGATCTGCTGGCTGATGGCCGATTGGGTCAGGTGCAATTCTTCGGCGGCCTGATGAAAACTGCCCAGGCGCGCCGCCGCTTCGAAACCGCGCAGGGCGCTCAAAGGAGGCCAGTGTTTTAACATTATCGATAAGCCTGTCTAATCAGATATCCACTAAATATATCGTTTGTCGCGGTGGCAGGGGAAGACTAGCATGGGATTCAAGCGCCGGAGCGTAAAGAAACCGGCTAACAATTTGAATTTAAATTAATTTAAAGAGGCCGTTTATGGCAACGCGTCGCACCTTTATCAAGCAGCTTTCGGCAGTGGCCGGCGTAGGTTTGGCGGCATCGCTGGGTATTTCGTTACACGGTCACGCGAAAGCTGCGCTTAACCCGGTCTGGCGCCTCCCCGATGAAGGGGAACCGCAGCAGCGGGCGTTTCTCGCATTCGGCGCGCAGCGTGCGATTTGGGGCGGGTTCACGGCGGACGTGCAGGCCGCGCAGGGGCGCATCGCCCGCGCCATCGCCGAGTTTCAGCCGCTGACGGTATTTTGCCGCGCGCACGAACGGCAACTGGCGGAAGCGATCTGCGGCAGCCATAACGTCAGCTATGTCGTCACCGAGTTGGATGACATCTGGGTGCGCGACATCGGCGCCAATTTCGTCGTCAACGACGCCGGTGCGCTGGGCGCGGTGGATTTCAACTTCAACGGCTGGGGCAATAAACAGCGACATGCCAAGGATGCGCGTCTGGCGGCGTTCGCCGCCAAAAAATACGGCGTCGCTCAACCGCGCCGCAGCGCGCTGGTAGGCGAAGGCGGCGGCATCGAAGTGGATGGGCACGGCACCGGCATCATGACCGAGAGCTGCTGGGTGAATGCGAACCGCAACCCGGGCTGGAGCCGGGAGCGGGTTGAGCGGGAGCTGAAAGCGATGCTCGGCCTGCGCAAAATTATCTGGCTGCCGGGCATTAAAGGCCGGGATATCACCGATGCCCACGTCGATTTTTACGCCCGTTTCGTGCGGCCGGGCGTGGTGGTGGCCAACCTGGATACCGATCCGGCCTCTTATGATCATGCGGTTACCCAGGCACATCTGGCGATCCTCAAGACAGCGACCGACGCAGATGGCCGCACGTTGCAGGTGCATACGCTTTCGCCGCCGCTGGCGCCGCGCGACAGCCGATTCAGCCGCCGCAATCCCGATTTCGCGGCGGGCTACATCAACTACTTCGTGATCAACGGCGCGGTGATCGCCCCTGAATTTGGCGACCCGCAGGCGGATAAGGCGGCGTTTACGCTGCTGTCGGCGCTCTATCCGCAGCGCAAGGTGGTACAGTTGGAGATCGACGCCATCGCCGCCGGCGGCGGCGGCATTCACTGCGTGACCAGCCAACTGCCGGTGCATGGCAAGTCAGAGCAGTGAATGTTCAAAAAATGCGCACGCGGTTGTTTGTCGCCATAGGCTGTGGTTGGCTGAGTGGAAACATAAGGAGGCCATAATGAACGACTCCCCCTTGAGCATCCCCACTTGGTATCGCGATCCGCACGCAGAGCAGGCCATGGCGGAAGGCCATGCGCCTATCTGGCGGCATCTGCTAACTCTGGTGCCGGAACACGAACTGTCCGGCGTCAGGGTGTTGGATTTCGGCTGCAATCAAGGCGGTTTTCTGCGTCTGTTGCACCAAATCCGGCCATTTCGTGAAGGGCTCGGCGTCGATATCGCCCGCCAGTCCGTCGAACACGCCAACCGCCTGAAAGGAAACCTGCCGATCGGTTATCAAACCGACACGCGGCTGACGGGCTGGGATGACCATTTCGATATCGCCTTCAGCCATGAGGTCATCTACCTGATCGAAGATATCGCGCAGCATGCCGCCGATATGCTGCGGGCGCTGAAGCCGGGCGGCGTTTACTATGCGGTGACCGGTTGCCACACCGACAACCCGCTGTGGCCGCAATGGCGCGCAAGGGTAGCTGAACAGACGCACACCGTGGTGCAGGATCGCTCGCTGGACGACTATGCGCGCATTTTCTCCGGCGCGGGGTTCCAGGTTTCTGCCCGCAGGCTGGGTTTTTCCGGCTTCGTACCCTATGAGCCGGACGGTTGGATGCCGAATATCGCGGCGGCGATCGACTACTATTGGCACACCAAAACGGTGTTTCGGCTGGTTAAATCCCCAGAGCCAGTGAGTTAACGCGCCGGGCCGATGCCGTAGCGCAGCAGGGCGACGGCGTGGCGGGCGATATCTTCGGCGTTTAGCTGGCCTTTATCCCGTTCGCGCCGCCATTTGGGCGCGGTGGCCAGCGGCAGCAGCGTGATGCCGAACAGGGTGAAGAACAGCAGGGCAGGCTCGAGATCGGGATTGAGTTTACCCTGCGCCTGCCAGCGCGCGATGGCTTGCAGCGCGATCTGATGGCGTTCATTACCGAAGCGTTCATCCATGCGCTGTTTCAGCACGCCGCTTTCACTCATGACCTCCCGCAGCCACAGCGGGGCGAACCAGGGGTGTTCCAACGCGATGTCGATAAAACGTTGCGCCAGCAGGGTGAAGGCGGTGACGGGATCGTCCGCGTTGGCGTCGAATACTTCGCCGGCCATCTTGCGCACCGGCAGAAAGCGCTCCTCGATCAGCACGTCCAGCAGCTGATCGCGGTTATGAAAGTAGTAGTGCAGCATGGCCGGGGTGACGTTTGCCTCGCGCGCAATGGCGTTCAACGAGGTGTCTACGATCCCCTGGCGGGCAAACAGGTTCAGTGCGGTATCAAGCAAATGCTCGCGTTTGTCAGCCCCTTTGGGGCCGCCGCTCGGCCGGCCGGGGCGGCGAGGCTTGGCGGGAGTTTGAACGTTTCGTGCTGTCATCGCGGTGAGATCCATTGACCGGAGAAAAGGATGACTCATATATTAATTATGCGATTAATTAATTACAAGTGAACTGACTCCGATGGAGATAGAAAACCCGACAATCCAGCCCGATCACGGCGGGGCGCCAGCCAAGGCGCCTTCGCTCCCGTTGCTGTTTTCCGCGTTGCTGCTGGTGATGCTGCTGGCGGCGCTGGATCAAACCATTGTCTCCACCGCGCTGCCGACCATCGTCGGCGAGTTTGGTGGGCTTGAAAAACTGTCCTGGGTGGTGACGGCCTATCTGCTGTCTTCCACTATCGTGGTGCCGCTGTACGGCAAATTCGGCGATCTTTTCGGCCGCAAGATTGTGCTGCAAATCGCTATTTTGCTGTTTTTGCTTGGGTCGGTACTGTGTGGGCTGGCGCAAAATATGACGCAGCTGATTATGATGCGCGCGCTGCAAGGGTTGGGCGGCGGCGGGCTGTTGGTGGTCACCCTGGCGGTGGTCGGCGACGTGATCCCGCCGGCGGAACGCGGCCGTTATCAGGGGCTGTTCGGCGGGGTATTTGGCCTGGCCACGGTGGTGGGGCCGCTGATCGGCGGCCTGTTGGCGCAGCATTTTTCCTGGCGCTGGATTTTCTACATCAATCTGCCGCTGGGTCTGTTCGCCCTGCTGGTGATTGGCGCAGTGTTTCAGTCGCAGGTTAATCGAGTGCGGCATGAAATCGACGTCCTGGGCGCCGGTTACCTGGCGATGGCGCTCACCTGCATCATCCTGTTCACCAGCCAGGGGGGCACGGTAATGGCCTGGTCGGACGGCCAGCTGTGGTGCATTCTGGCCTTTGGCCTGGTGTCGCTGGGCGGCTTTATCTATGAGGAACGGCTGGCCGCTGAACCGATCATTCCCCTCGGGCTGTTTCGCAACCGCACCTTCGTGCTGTGCGGCCTGATCGGCTTTATCGTCGGCATGTCGCTGTTCGGCTCCGTGACTTTCCTGCCGCTGTATCTGCAGGTGGTGAAAGGCTCGACGCCATCACAGGCCGGAATGCAGCTGCTGCCGTTGATGGGCGGCATTATGGCCAGCTCGATCATCAGCGGGCGGATCATCAGCAAACGCGGTAAATATCGCCTGTTCCCGATCGTCGGTACCCTGTGCGCGCTGGGGGCCATGACGCTGCTCGGCACTCTGACCAATAACACGCCGGTGCAGCAACTGTATCTGTACCTTTGCCTGCTGGGATTGGGGCTGGGCATGGTGATGCAAGTGATGATTTTGGCGGCGCAAAACAGCGTGGAGCCCCGACATATCGGCGTTGCGACGTCCAGCGCCACGCTGTTCCGCTCTATCGGCGGTTCGATAGGCGTGGCGGTGTTCGGGGCGATTTTCACGCAGGTGTTGCACACCCGTTTGGCGGCGCTGTTGCCGGAAGGCGCGCAGCTGCCGCGCTCGCTCGGCGCAGAAGCGGTGCACCATTTGCCGACGGCGCTGCAGCAGGATTACCTGCAGGCTTTCGGCGGGGCGATCCATTCGGTGTATCAAATTGCCGCCGGGGTGATGGCGCTGGCTTTTGCGCTGACCTGGCTCTTGAAAGACGTGCCGCTGCGGCACAAATAATCGCGATACCGGCCGGTTCTGCCCGACGGACTTTTACCGAATCCTTACGCAACCCTTTCAGAAGCGCATCGCGGCATTCGATATATTGAGAATAGTTATTCTCAATAGGATCGTATTGCAATGCAGAGGAAAACGCTTTTAGCGCTGGGGCTGTCGCTGTCGCTGGCCGCCTGCGATGGGCAAAACGCCGGCGCGCCGACGGGCGCAGGCGGTGAACGGGAGGTCGGCGTGGTCACGCTGCGCGGCCAGTCGGTGACCCTGAGCAGCGAGCTGACCGGCCGGGTCAACGCCACCATGACCTCCGACGTGCGGCCGCAGGTCGATGGCATCATCAAGCAGCGGCTGTTTACCGAAGGGGCCGAGGTGAAAGCCGGGCAGGTATTGTATCAAATTGATCCCGCCAGCTATCAGGCCAGCTACGATCAGGCCGCCGCCCAGCTGAAAAACGCCCAGGCCACGGTGCAATCCACCCGGCTCAAATCGCAGCGCTATGCGGCGCTGGTGAAAGAAAACGGCGTTTCCAAACAGGACGCAGACGACGCCAAAGCCGCGTATCTGCAGGCCGTGGCGTCGGTGGCGCAGTATCAGGCGGCGCTGGAGACGGCGCGCATCAATCTCGGCTATACCCAGGTGCGTGCGCCCATCGCCGGGCGCATCGGCATCTCATCCGTGACGCCGGGCGCGCTGGTCACCGCCAGCCAGACCGATGCGTTGGCCACCATCCGTGCGTTGGATCCGATCTATGTCGATCTGACCCAGTCCAGTGCCCAGATGCTTAAGCTGCGACGCCAGCAGGCGGCGTTACAGCGCGGCGCGGTCACGCCGGTCGCCATCAAGCTGGAGGACGGCACGTCTTATCCCCACGCCGGCAAGCTGGAGTTGACCGAGGTGGCGGTGGATGAGGCCACCGGTTCGGTCACGCTGCGCGCGGTGTTCCCCAACCCCGAACATGAACTGTTGCCCGGCATGTATGTCCACGCCACGGTGGATAACGGCGTCGATTCTAAAGCCATTCTGGCGCCGCAGCAGGGCATCACCCGCAATGCCAAAGGGGAAGCCACCGCGTTGGTGGTGGACGAGCAAAATAAAGTGGCGCAGCGCACCGTCACCGCCGAACGGGTGGTGGGCAGCAACTGGCTGATCGGCAGCGGGTTGAACGAGGGCGATCGCCTGATCGTCGAAGGCACCAGCAAGGTGACGATCGGCGCGGCGGTGAAGCCGGTCGCCGTCTCGCTCGACAAAGCCCAACGCGGGGAGCAGTGATATGGCGCAGTTCTTTATCCGCCGCCCGGTGTTCGCCTGGGTGATCGCCATCATCATCATGCTGTGCGGCCTGATGTCGATCAATTCGTTGCCCATCTCACAGTACCCGGACGTGTCACCGCCGCAGATTTCCATCTCCGCCACTTATCCGGGCGCGGACGCGGAAACGCTGGAAAACAGCGTCACCCAAGTGATTGAACAGCAGCTCACCGGTCTGGATGGCCTGCTGTATTTCTCTTCGACCAGCAGCTCCAGCGGCTCGGTCAGCATCGACGTCACCTTTGATCAGGGCACCGATCCGGATATCGCGCAGGTGCAGGTGCAAAACAAAGTTCAGCAGGCGGAAAGCCGCTTGCCGAGCGCGGTCACCGCCCAAGGCGTGACGGTCAAGAAATCCCAGAGCAGCTTTCTGCTGATCGTCGGGCTGTATGACGAGAACGACAAGGCGACGATGGCCGACATTTCCGACTATCTGGTCAGCAACCTGCAGGATCCGCTGTCGCGCATCGAGGGCGTGGGGGACGTGCAGGTGTTCGGTTCGGAATACGCGATGCGCATCTGGCTGGATCCGACCAGGCTGGCGAGCTATGCGCTGATGCCTTCCGACGTGCAGACGGCGATCGAGGCGCAAAACACCCAGGTGTCCGCCGGCAAGGTAGGCGATCTGCCTGCCGCCGCCGATCAGCAGCTGACCGCCACGGTGAAGGCACAGTCGCGGCTGCAAACGCCGGAACAGTTTCGCAATATCATCCTGAAAAGCGACAGCAGCGGCGCGCTGGTGCGGCTGGGCGACGTGGCGCGGGTTGAGCTGGGCAACGAAGATTACTCCGCCAGCGCGCACCTCAACGGCCACCCGGCGGCGGGGATCGCGGTCAAGCTGGCGGCGGGGGCCAACGCCCTCAACACCGCCAAGCTGGTGAAGGCCAAGGTGGCGGAATACCAAAGCGCGATGCCGCAGGGTTATAAGGTGGCCTACCCGAAAGACAGCACCGACTTCATCAACATCTCGATCGAGGAGGTGGTGAAAACGCTGTTCGAAGCGGTGGTCCTGGTGGTGGTGGTGATGTTCGTGTTCCTGCAAAACCTGCGCACCACGCTGATCCCGACCATCACCGTGCCGGTGGTGTTGCTGGGCACCTTCGGCGTGCTGGCGGCGTTCGGCTACTCGATCAATACCCTGACGCTGTTCGGCATGGTGCTTGCGATCGGGCTGTTGGTGGACGACGCCATCGTGGTGGTGGAAAACGTCGAACGCGTGATGCGTGAAGATAAACTGCCGCCGCGCGAGGCGACGGAGAAATCGATGCGCGAGATCACCGGCGCGCTGGTCGGCATCGCGCTGGTGCTGTCGGCGGTGTTTCTGCCGATGGCGTTCTTCGGCGGTTCCACCGGGGTGATCTACCGTCAGTTTTCGATTACCGTCGTCTCCTCGATGGTGCTGTCGGTCGTGCTGGCGTTGACGCTGGCGCCGGCGCTGTGCGCCACATTGCTGAAATCGACGCATGAAGAACAGACCAACAAAGGGCTGCTGGGTAAATTCAACCGCGGTTATAACCGGTTGCAGGAGAAGTACGCCGACAAGGTCGGCGGGGTGATCCACCGGCCGACGCGCTATCTGCTGCTGTACGGCCTGCTGCTGATCGCCACCGCCGTGATGTATCTGCGTTTGCCGACCGGTTTCCTGCCCAATGAGGATCAGGGTTCGGTGATGGTGCAGTACACCTTGCCGGCCGGCGCCACCAACGCCCGCACCTCGGCGGTGAGCGAGGCGGTCACCGCCTATTTCCTTGAGCAGGAAAAGGCCAACGTCAGCACCATTTTCACCATCAACGGCTTCGGTTTCAGCGGCAGCGGGCAAAACGCCGGCATGGCGTTCGTCAGCCTCAAAGACTGGAGCCAACGCGGCGGCAGCGAAAACACCGCCGACGCCATCGCCAAACGCGCCATGGCGCACTTTGCCTCGCTGCGCGACGCCCAGGTGTTCTCCATGAGCCCGCCGGCGATCGACGGCTTCGGCCAGTCCGACGGCTTCACCTTCGAACTGCAGGCCAAAGGGGCGACCACCCGCGCCGAGCTGCAGGCGATGCGCGATCAGATCGTCGCCGCCGCCGCCGGCAATCCATCGCTGTTGGCGGTACGCGCCAACACCTTGCCGGACACTCCGCAGCTGCAGGTGGAGATCGACAGCGGCAAACTGCAGGCGCTCGGCCTGAGCGCCGGCGACGTCAACAGCACGCTCAGCAGCGCGTTCGGCAGCACCTACGTCAACGACTTTATCGATCGCAACCGGGTGAAAAAAGTCTATATGCAGGGCGACGTAGAGTATCGCGCCAAGCCGGAAGATCTCGACAAATGGTTTGTGCGCGGCACCAACGCGGCGGGCGACAGCAGCATGACGCCGTTCTCCGCTTTTGCTTCCTCACACTGGATCTACGGCCCGGAAAACCTGTCGCGCTATAACGGGCTGTCGTCGTTCGAGATCACCGGGCAGGGCGCCGCCGGCGTCAGTTCCGGCACGGCGATGAGCGAGATGGAGAAACTGGCGGCGAAATTCTCCGCCGGCAGCAGCTATTCCTGGAGCGGGCTCTCCTATCAGGAGCGGCTGACCAGCGGCCAGGCGTCGTCGCTGTACGCCATTTCGCTCATCGTGGTGTTCCTGTGCCTGGCGGCGCTGTATGAGAGCTGGTCGATTCCGTTTGCGGTGATGTTGGTGGTGCCGATGGGCATCGTGGGTTCGCTGTTGGCAATCACGCTGCGCGGGCTGGAGAACGATATCTACTTCCAGGTGGCGCTGCTCACCATCGTCGGTTTGTCGGCGAAAAACGCCATTCTGATCGTCGAGTTCGCCGAGGAAATGCATCAGCGCGGTGAAACGCTGATTGGCGCGGCGGTTCACGCGGCGCGCATGCGCCTGCGGCCGATCCTGATGACCTCACTGGCGTTCACCGCCGGGGTTCTGCCGCTGGCGGTATCCAGCGGCGCCGGCGCCAACAGCCGCATCGCCATCGGTACCGGCATTATCGGCGGCACCCTTACCGCCACCGCATTGGCCATCTTTTTCGTCCCGCTGTTTTATGTGCTGGTGCGCCGCGTGTTTAGCCGCCGCTCCGCCAGCCGGCCGCCACAGGCAGGAGAATAACGTGTTGCAACGAGTCATGATGTTAACTTTGCCGCTGCTGTTGGCTGGCTGTATTTCGCTGGATCCTGATTATCAGCGGCCGACGGCGCCGATAGCGGCAACGCTGCCGCAGGGCGAGGCCGCCGGCAAGCAGGCGTTGAGCTACCCGGACATCGCCTGGCGCGACTATGTGCAGGACGCCAGGTTGCGCCAGGTGGTGGCGATGGGGCTGAGCAGCAGCCGCGATCTGCGCGAGGCGATCGCCAATATCGCGTCGGCGCGCGCGCTGTACGGTGAGCAGCGCGCGGCGCTGTTGCCGACGATCAACGCCACCGCCGACGGCAGTCGCGGGCGTTCGCTGACCGGTAACGGCAATGCCACCGCCATCAGCCAGAGTTACGAAGCGCAGGCCGGCGTCAGCGCCTTTGAGCTGGATCTGTTTGGCAAAAACGCCAGCCTGTCGCGGGCGGCGTTCGAAACTTACCTGGCTAACTCGGAGGCGGCGAAAAGCACCCGTCTGACGCTGATCGCCGATATCGTCACCGACTGGGTGGCGGTGGCGGCCGAGCGCAGCAATCTGGCGGTGGCGCAGCAGACGATGGAAAGCGCCAAACGGTCGCTGGAGGTGACGCGCAAGAACCAGCAGCACGGGATTTCATCGTTGGTTGACGTGGCGTCGGCGGAGACCGTTTATCAACAGGCGCGATCGGACGCCGCCAGCTATGCGACCAGCGCCGCGCAGGCGAAAAACGCGCTGGATTTGGCGGTGGGGCAAAGCGTGCCGGAAAACCTGCTGCCCGGCGGCATCGACGCGCTGGGCGGGATCATGCGCGACCTGCCGGCCGGGGTGTCTTCGCAGGTGCTGCTGACGCGGCCGGACGTGCTGCAGGCCGAGCATAATCTGAAATCCGCCAACGCCAATATCGGCTCGGCGCGGGCGGCGTTCTTCCCGTCGATCAGCCTGACCGCCAGCGGCGGGGTGGGCAGCGGTGAACTCTCGTCGCTGTTCAGCCACGGCGCGGGCGTTTGGTCGTTCGCACCGAGCATCAGCCTGCCGATTTTCAGCGGCGGCTATAACACGTCGCAACTGAACTACAGCAAAGCGCAGAGAGATCTGTATGTCGCCACCTATGAGAAAGCGGTGCAGACGGCATTTCAGGAAACCGCCGACGCGCTGGCGCGCAAAGCCACGCTGCAGGAACAGCTGGCGGCGCAAACCGGCTATGTGGCGGCGGCGCGGCAATATTATCGTCTGGCCGAACTGCGCTACCGCCAGGGCGTGGACAGCTATCTGACCGTGCTGGACGCGCAGCGCACGCTGTATACGGCGCAGCAGTCGCTGATCGCCGCGCAGCAGACCGCGTACGACAATCAGGCCACCCTGTATAAAGTGTTGGGCGGCGGGGTTGCCGCCGAGCGGCAGGGGGACGGCGTCATCGCCGACAAGACGACGCTCAGCCGCTAACCGTCGACCGCGCGCGCCAGAAGTGTGGCTGCGCGCGGTTTTTTATGGAAAGTGTAAAGAAACAGAAAACCCGGCCGGCATCCCGAACTCGCCGCGGCGGGCAGAGTCAGACAGATAATTGCACTCACTTTTTCTTCATATCGGCTCGAGGTCGTCATGGCAGAAGACATTCAGCAACAGGTCATCGCGCTTATCGCCGCCTTCAACGCATCAGGCCGGCTGCAGAAGGGCGTGGCCATCACCCCGGAAACCGAGATCAACACCGCGCTCAACCTGTCGTTCAGCGACTCCAACACGTTGATGCGCCGCTACTTCGATACCTTCGGCGTCGACAGCGGCAACTACAATCACGAGCTTTATTTCCAGCCGCCGAGCAATACCGGGCGCTGGTTTTCCCCCTCCGCCTGTAAAGAACACACCCGGCCGCTGTGCGTATCCATGCTGGTGCGCTCCGCGCGCGCCAAACGCTGGCTGTACGACATCCATTTCCTGATCGAGCAGCTCCGTTAGCGCGCGTTACTGCTCCAATACCTCGGCGAACTTAGCCAGCCATTGCGGATGCGCCGGCCAGGCCGGGGCGGTGACCAGATTGCCATCGACGTGCGCCTGATCGATGCCGATCTCCGCATAATGGCCGCCGCCCAGCCGCACCTCCGGCGCGCAGGCCGGGTAGGCGCTGCAGGTGCGGCCTTTCAACACCCCGGCCGCTGCCAGCAGCTGCGGGCCGTGGCAAACGGCGGCGATCGGTTTTTTCGCGGCGTCAAACGCCTGCACCAGCGCGATCACGTCGGGATTCAGGCGCAGGTATTCCGGCGCCCGACCGCCAGGGATCAAGAGCGCATCGTAGTGCTCTTCTTTGGCGGCGGCGAAGTCGGCGTTCAGGGTGAAACGGTGGCCGGGTTTCTCGCTGTAGGTCTGCGCGCCGTCAAAATCGTGGATCGCGGTCTGGATGTAGTCGCCGACGGCTTTGCCGGGGCACACGGCGTCCACCCAATGGCCGATCATCTGCAATGCCTGAAACGGCACCATGGTTTCGTAATCTTCGGCGTAGTCGCCGACCAGCATCAGGATCTTTTTCTTGCTCATGATCACAACTCCTGCAGAAAGGGGAATGCCTAAGGTATAGCCCAGCCCCCCCGGGAATGCGAACCGCAAAGTGCGGTGGAATACACGATAAAAAAGCGTAAAAATTGAGTTGACTTTCTTGGCGAGAATAAAGGCCATAATTATCCAGGCGTTCTCATCAGTAATGAATTTGATTTTCGTTTGTTTCCTATGATAGAAAAACGGCTCCCCACTAAAATGGAAAGGAAATCTGTTAGCACGCTTCATACGAATACATAAGAATTCTGTGATTATTACCATTGCGTAATAATGGAAAGCACTTGTTTAATTTTTTTATTATTTTGAAGGAACAAAAAAATGCCTATTTTAAATCGCTGTGCCACAGCCTGCGCACTGGCGCTGAGCCTGCTGGGGAGCTCGGTTGCCGCACACGCTGGCGAACAAGAGGAACTCACCCAAAAACTGGATGAGTCGGTAATGACGTATGCTTACTCTAAGAGCAGTAGCGATATGGACACCATTAATGAACTGATCAAAAATGGCGCTCACCCCACTATTCAAACGGTATGGTATGCCGCCTATTACAAACAGCCGGCGCTGCTCGACCGTTTTCTTGATATGTCGGTGAATGTGAATCAAGCCATCAGTGACAATGGAGAAACCGTATTGTTGTCAGCGTTGGGAAATACCGACAAGTCTGAATTATCCGATGATGACCTTCACATTTTACAGAGCTTGCTAAAAGCGGGTGCCAATACCAATGTCATTGCGCAAGGGGGGACTAATACACCGCTTATTGCCGCCGCCCAAAGCCAAGGAGCCGCGCCCGCGTTGGTGAAACTGTTGCTGCAATCTGGTGCGGATGCCAAGCAGGTTACCCCGCAAGGATTCTCACCGATCATGGGGGAAGGGGCGGCTAATCTGGAGGTCATCAAACTGCTGGTAGCCGCCGGTACAGATCCTTATGGCGTCAGCAAGGTAGGATCAACGCCTTTGCACTTTGTTTGCACGCGGGATTCTTCCCAGGACGGCCAGCCGGACCCGCAAGCGGCGCAGCGTATCGCCTTGTTGCATAAACCCGGAACCTCTATCGATGCTCAACCGCCCCAGCAACAGGCCTGGCCTGTTGGCACACCGCTGCTGGAAAGCCTGACCAGCAATAATCCTGACTGCGTCAAGGCGTTGTTGGCTGCGGGTGCCGATAAAGATGCGCTGGCTTTCCCGGCAGAGTATGTGGCAGCAGATCCAAGCGTAAAAGGTAAAACGGTTCGTCAGAATATACTCGGGGCGGCAGAAAAATATCCCGACCTGTATTCGCCGGAAATCGTGGCCTTGTTTCAAAAATAGGTGAAACGAAAAAGGGGGCTTTCGCCCCCTGATACAATGGCCCGCTCGCAGGCCAAATAAGCCGGCATCAACCTGGGTAAATGCCGCGCTCTTTACGTGCGGTCAGGATGCGCTCACAGGCCACGATGTAAGCGGCGGTGCGCAGGCTGCACTCTTTCTCGGCGGCCTTGTTCCAGACGTGGACCATCGCGTCGGTCATGATCTTGTCCATACGCTCGTTGATCTCGGACTCGCTCCAGAAGTAGCTCGCCATGTCCTGCACCCACTCGAAGTAACTGACCGTTACGCCGCCGGCGTTACAGATAACGTCCGGAACCACGGTGATGTTACGGGAACGCAGAATATCGTCCGCTTCCGGGAAGGTTGGGCCGTTAGCCCCTTCCAACACCAGTTTGGCGCTGAGGATTTCAGCGCGCTGACGGGTGATCTGGCCTTCCAGCGCCGCAGGGATCAGAATGTCCATGTCGACCGACCAGAACGCTTCGCTCTCGATCTCGCTGGCGCCAGGGAAGCCGGCGATCTGCTTGTGCTTGGCCTGGTATTCGGTCAGCGCCACCAGGTCGATGCCGTCGGCGTTGAACAGGGTAGCGGAGTGGTCCTGGATGGTGACGACGCGCGCGCCGACGCCGACGAACAGACGGGCCGCTTCGCTGCCCACGTTACCGAAGCCTTGTACCGCCACTTTGGCGCCTTCGATCTGCACGCCCAGACGCTTGGCCACTTCGCTGCCGGTGACGAACACGCCGCGGCCGGTCGCTTTCTCACGGCCCAGGGAACCGCCGAGGTGAATTGGCTTGCCTGTCACTACGCCGGTGATGGTGGTGCCGTGGTTCATGGAGTAGGTGTCCATCATCCAGGCCATCACTTTGGCGTTGGTGCCGACGTCCGGCGCAGGAATGTCTTTCTGTGGCCCGATGATGAAGCCGATTTCACTGGTGTAGCGGCGGGTCAGTCGCTCCAGTTCACCTTCAGACAGTTTGAACGGGTCGACGCGGATGCCGCCCTTGGCGCCGCCGTACGGCAGGTTGACCGCGGCACACTTGATGGTCATCCAGGCGGACAGGGCCATCACTTCGTTCAGATCGACGTCAGGGTGGAAGCGGATGCCGCCTTTGCCCGGCCCACGCGACAGGTTGTGCTGTACGCGGAAACCTTCGAAGTGACGGATGGTGCCATCGTCCATCTGCAGCGGGATATCGACAATCAAAGCGCGCTTAGGGTGACGCAGCGTATCAACCCAGCGTGACAGGTCGCCGAGGTAAGGGGCGACGCGATCGATTTGTTGCAGATATGTAGCCCAAGCGGTGGTGCTGCTGTCTGAAGCGTAGGATAGCTTTTCCATAACCAACCTTTATATATTAGAGGTATTTATTTCGTTTAACCGTGGATTAGCAAGCGCATAACACTTTGCGACGCTAAATTTACCACTAATTATGCCGGTTGTTAGCCCCCCTCTCATCGGGCCAGCGGACGGTTTTTCGCCGCCTGCAGAGCGGTAAATGAATAGTTAATTACTTTTTGTCGACGGTGAGCGATCACATGCATAATTTATGCATATAAAGCGCATAAAAACCCTTTTTATCTATTTTTCAGAAGCTTGAATGTGATCAAAAAGTTTCATTTTATTTAACTGCCATGTTGACAATGGCATTTCCCCTCGCCAGAGTTAAATTAATGTTAAAACGGCTCCGGCGTCGTTTTTTTGTTGCACAAGGGAAAGTATAACCATTTGATATTGTAGTGTTTACCCACCACGCTCAGGCTTTGTACGCCAACCGTGGGCGATACGACGGCTCACGAGAGCATTTTCTTGGTACCCATTATTATTACCTCCCTGTCACAACGGGGCGGGCAGCGTTTGGTCTCAATTTTTTGCCGGTTAGAGCGCCCGCGGGCGTTTCATTCCTGCTGCAACCGCGCATCGGTTGCTTAATCGCCTTAACGACGGACAGGTAACACCATGACAAAAAACCACTGCGATCGGCTGAACCCAGGTTCAGCCGAGGGGCCTCACTGTGCCCAAACTTTGCAGCGCGGGCTGAGCGCGCGCCACATTCAACTGATTTCGATCGGCGGCGCCATCGGCACCGGGCTGTTTATGGGCGCCGGGAAAACCCTCGCGCTATCGGGCACCTCCATCGTACTGACTTACGCCATCGTCGGCTTTTTCATGTTCATGGTCATGAGGGCGATGGGGGAACTGCTGCTCACGCGGCTCGATTACCGCTCGTTCGCCGATTTTGTCTCCGAATACCTGGGGCCGCGCGCCAGCTTTTTTCTCGGCTGGTCCTACTGGCTGAGCTGGGTCGTGACCTGCATTGCCGACGTGGTGGTGTGCGGCGGCTACGTGCAATATTGGCTGCCAGACGTCTCGCCCTGGTTGCCGGCGCTGCTGACGCTGGGGTTTCTGTGTCTGTTCAACATGCTGTCGGTCAAGATGTTCGGCGAGGCCGAATTCTGGTTCGCGATGATCAAGGTGGTGGCGATCGTCGCGTTGATCGCCACCGGCGCCTGGATGGTGTTCAGCGGCTGGACTTCGCCGGACGGCGTGACCGCTTCGCTGCATAACGTCACCGATCCCGCCATTTTCATGCCGCACGGCATCTTCGGCTTTTTCGCCGGTTTCCAGATCGCCATTTTCTCCTGCACCGGCATCGAGCTGCTGGGCACGATGTCGGCGGAGACCAAAAACCCCGAGAAGGTGCTGCCGAAGGCGATCAACGCGATCCCGGCGCGCATCATCGTCTTCTACGTGTGCTCGATGCTGACCATTATCGCCGTCACCTCATGGAGCCACATCTCGCCGGACAGCAGCCCGTTCGTGATGCTGTTCGATCGGGCGGGGCTGCCGGCCGCCGCCGCGGTGATCAACTTCGTGGTGCTGACTTCGGCGATGTCCTCGGCCAACAGCGGGGTGTATTCCAGCACCCGCATGCTGTACAGCCTGTCGATGGAAAAGCATGCCCACGGTCAGTTCCGCATTCTGTCTCGCACCACGGCCATTCCGATCCGCAGCCTGCTGTTTTCCTGCTTCTGCATGGTGGCCGGCACCTTGCTGCTGGTACTGGTGCCGAACGTCATGACGCTGTTCACCATCGTCTCTACCGTGGCGGCGATCCTGGTGGTTTACAGCTGGGGCATGATTTTGGTCGCCTACCTGGTGTATCGCCAGAAGCGGCCGGATCTGCACGCCGCTTCGCACTTCAAAATGCCGGGCGGGGTCGCGATGGCCTGGCTGACGCTGGCATTCTTCGCCTTTACGCTGGTGCTGATGGTGTTCGATAGCGATACGCTGATCGCGCTGTGCAGCATGCCGCTGTGGTTTACCACGCTCGGGCTGATCTGGCGCTATCGGGTCCGCGACAGCGTGGCGCGCGAGAGCTACGTGTTTTATCGGCGCGGCGCCGAGGCGGAATAACCGGCGAAGGATACGCCGCTTGCCGCCGCTCCACTCGGCAAGCGGCGGCAACTGCGGTATGCTAAGCAGCTGAACAGCCAACCAAACCGGGCCATACGGAGATACCCCAGCGTGCCGAACTCTACTTCTCAACTCGAACTTTTGCGCTCGGTCGCTGACGGCATCGCGGCGCTGTTTTTCCCGAATGCGGAAGTGGTGATCCACGATCTGGCCACCAACAAGATTGCCTATCTGGCGAACAACCTGTCAAAGCGTAAACCGGGCGACGACGCCGGGCTGGAAGACTTCGAGCTCGATGGCGGCGCCGGCGTGACCGGCCCCTATGAGAAGCTGAACTGGGACGGCAAAAAGATGCGTTCGGTGAGCATTGCCGCACGCGACGAGCAGGGCAAGCCCAGCTATCTGCTGTGCATCAACCTGAGCACCGCGATGTTCGAGGACGCCCGCAACGCGCTGGACATGTTCCTGTCGGTCACGCGATTGCAACCACAGCCACAAGAGCTGTTCAAAGACGACTGGCAAGAGAAGATCAACACCTTCCTGCACGATTGGCTGCGGCGCGAAAACGCCGCGCTCGGCGCGCTGAGCCGCGAACAAAAACGGCGACTGGTCAGCGATCTCTACCATCAGGGCGCGTTCAAGGCCAAAAGCGCCGCGGACTACATCGCCAACGTGCTGTCGATGGGGCGCGCCACGGTGTACAAGCACTTGCGGGAATTGAAACAGGAGTAAAGGCGGCGGGAAAGGGCACGACGCCCCAGGGCGAATGCCGAGGTAGCGCAATAGCTGCGATGATCGTTTATGAACGGTCTGAGACGACGTCCTGAAGAAGCCAGTCGTGGAAAATTTTCACTTCATCACGCATGACATTTTGCTGCGGGGTGACCAGATAGTAGGACCATCTAAGTGGCCAGCGATGGTCGGGATGGAGATGAACCAACTGCCCGGTTTCGATAAGCTGCTTTACCAGAGCGTTTCGAACGATGGCCACGCCCCTGCCGCTCAGCGCCGACAGGATCACTGCTGAAGTAGAATTGATATGCAGCCCGCTTTCCAGCGTTTCGGGCGCACCGACCGCTCTCAGCACATCACCCCATGATGGAAAATCCGCACCAGGATGCGGCGTGTCATCGTGAATGAGTTTTTGCGTGGCGAGCCATTCACTGCAGGCCATTTTCTCGGGGGGAGCCAGGCGTGGACTGCAGACCAGCACGGCTTCCTCATCCATTAGCCAGGTTTTACTCACGCCGGGCCAATCTCCCTGTCCACAGCGAATGCCGATATCCGCCTCGCCATACGACACGTCCATCAGCTTTTCCGTGACGTTAAGCCGCAGATCGATATTCTCATGCGTTTCCGCAAACCGGTTCAGGCGGTCCATCAGCCAGTTCATCATCAGTACCTGGGACGCCGTCACCACGACCACCGAGCGTGACCGGCGACCACGAAGCTTACTTAAACCGGTTTCCAGCTTATCGAGACCCTGAGTGATATCTTGTAGGGCCTCCTGCGCTTCGTCTACCAGCGTCAGCCGCTCCTTGCCGGAGCGGGTGCGGTGAAGAAGCGGGTGTCCGACCCAGTCTTCCAGCGAACGGACCAACTGACCTACGGCGGCGGGTGTGACGCCCAGCTCCTGTGCCGCGCCGGTAAAACTGCCATGCCTGGCGGTGGCTTCAAAAGCGTGCAGCCATTTAAGTCGGTTTAACGATCGCATTGTGATCATCCTGATTCATTCTTTTCCTCAGTATACGCCGGCGAGAAAGATTTTCTTTCCTGTGTCGCAATTTCTTCTCAGTCGTCAATCGGTTTTCAGGGTGGCAATCTGGTTTCACACGATGAGAAGCAAGGCTTCTTATTAATGACAACCAGATGAATGTAAAGAGGTTAGCGATGAATACATCTTTTGCTGGCAAAAAACTGTTAGTGGTCGGCGGTACAAGCGGTATGGGCTTCGAAACGGCGAAGCGGGTCCTGAAAAGCGGCGGCAGCGTGGTGCTTGTTGGCCATCGTCAGGACAAAGCCGAGCAGGCCCGTCAGGCGCTGACTGCAGACGGCCAGGTTTCCGTCATCGTTGCAGACCTGATGAAAGAAGAAGGTCTGCAGCATGTAGTGAACATCATTAACAGCGAACACAAAGATATCAGTCTGCTGGTCAATGCGGCTGGCGTGTTCTTCCCGAAACCGTTTACAGAACATGAAGCGTCAGACTATGACATGTACATGAGCATTAACCGCGCCACGTTTTTTATCACCCGCGACGTAGTGCGCAATATGGTCGAGGCCGATATCAAAGGCGCTATCGTCAATATTGGCTCTATGTGGGCACGACAGGCCATCGGTGCCACACCGTCTTCAGCCTACTCAATGGCCAAAGCCGGTCTGCACGCGCTGACCAAAAACTTGGCTATTGAACTGGGTGAAAAAGGGATCCGTGTGAATGCGGTTTCTCCAGCTGTCGTTCACACGCCGATTTATGAGGGCTTCATTCCGAAAGACGACGTGAAGGATGTGATGAACAGCTTTGACAGCTTTCATCCGATCGGACGCGTGGGTTCACCGGTCGACATCGCGGAAACCGTCGCTTTCCTGCTTTCTGACAAGACTGGCTGGGTGACCGGCGCTATCTGGGATATCGATGGCGGCGTGATGGCGGGGCGTAACGCCTGATGACCATGCCGCACGAGTTAACCCGCGTGCGGCATGGGGATTGGACAAAGGCGTGGGTTGCAAGGGGCCGCATCTTACGGCCCCTTGCTCATTTTCATTTATCGCCCGAAAACGTCATCAATACCTTCAGAAAAACGCTAACTGACAAACATTACGATGTTGGCCACCCCTTTTTGTTACCAGCGGTAGTTGACCGAAGCGATGATGCTGCGGCCGCTGCCATAGAAGCAGGCGTACTCGCCGCTGCAGGATGAGACGTATTTCTTGTCCGTCAGATTCTGCACGTTGAGCTGGAGCGCCGCGCCGCGCAGCGCCGACGAAGCCTGGCCGAGGTCATATTTCACCATGGCGTCGTACAGCGTGTAGTGCGGCACGTCGTACTGGCCGATGGCGTCGGCCGGCGCATCGCCGATGTAACGCACGCCGCTGCCGACGGTCAGGCCGTTCAGCGCGCCGCTCAGGAAGCTGTAACTGCCCCAGGCGGATGCCGCGTGGCGCGGGATGCCCGCCGGACTGTGGCCGATTTCGTCCGCCGAGTTGGAGTCTTTGGTCACGACGTCGGTGTAGGTATAGGCGGCGGTCAGCTTGATCTCCGGCGTTGGTTGGGCGTGCACTTCCGCCTCAATCCCTTTGGATTTCACCTCCCCGATCTGCTCGTAGGCGGAGGTGAGACGGTTGTAAGACGCCACATTGCGCTGGGTAATGTCGAACCAGGAGAGGGTCAGCAGGGTATTGCCGCCCGGGATCTGGTACTTCACGCCCACCTCGGTTTGTTTGCCGGTGGTCGGCTTGAGCGGATCGGCGCCCGGCGCGCTTGGGTACAGGTTAGGATCGAACGAAGTGCTGTAGCTGACATACGGCGAAATGCCGTTGTCGAAAGCGTAGAGCAGGCCCGCGCGGCCGGTGAACTGGGCATCGTTGTAGGTCTGCTCTTTGCCGCCGCTGGTACGATCGCGGGTGTTGACCTGCGACCAGTCCTGACGGCCGGACAGCAACAGATTCCAGTTATTCCACTCCAGTTGGTCCTGCAGATACACCCCGATCTGATTCAGCGTCTTCAAGTCGCTGGAAGCCAGCGCCAGCGTGCTGCCATCGATGCTGGGGCGAACCGGGTTGGCCCAGTCGATCGGGTAATCGTTGCCGCGATCGCGATACATTTTATAATCGCTATGGCTGTAGCGGTAATCCAGCCCGCCCAGCACGGTGTGTTTCACTTCGCCGGTATCGAACAGGCCCTTCAGCTGGTTATCCACGCCAAACTCGTTGGTCATCTGCGTTTCATGCTGCGCCATGCGGGTGACGGTGTGGTCGTTGACCTTCGAGTTTACGTTATAAACCAGATACTTATATTCTTCATCGCGGTGGGTGAAGCGCAGGTTCTGGGTAAACGACAGCGCATCGCTGAAGTTATGTTCGAAGCTGTAGCCGATCGACGCCTGCTCGCGCCGCGACTTGTTGAAGCTGGGTTCGCTGATGTTAAAGTCATAGGGCACATAGCCCGCGCTGGTCGGGAACAGCGTGCCGGCGCGC
This sequence comes from Serratia sp. 506_PEND, assembly GCF_001076875.1. Taxonomy (NCBI): domain Bacteria; kingdom Pseudomonadati; phylum Pseudomonadota; class Gammaproteobacteria; order Enterobacterales; family Yersiniaceae; genus Serratia; species Serratia sp. 506_PEND. Next base: position 11,213 of record NZ_JVEL01000606.1, on the reverse strand, counting down.
GGCAGGAAGTTGCGCGACCCGGCTTTCGGATCGTTCTGGTAGCTGGTCAGCAGCGTAAAGCTGGTGTCTTCGTTCGGCAGCCAGGTGAAGGCCGGGGCGATGGCCACCCGTTGCTGCTTGCTGTCTTTGACAAACTCGTGTTCGGTTCGGGCGATACCGTTCAGGCGGTAGAACAGGGTGTTGTCATCGTTGAGCTTGCCACCGAAATCGAACGCCGTTTCCGCCAGATGGCGGTTGCCGGTGCTGAATTTGACTTCGTGAATGCTCTGGGCGGTAGGGCGCTTGCTGGTCATCACCACCACGCCGCCGGGGCTGACCTGGCCGTACAGCACGCCGGCCGGGCCGTGCACCATCTCCACGCGCTCCAGCAGCCAGGGATCGATCTGCCCGGCGCCGCCGTTTTGGCTCGAAAGGCCAAAGTGCAGACCGTCGAGCAGCTTGGGCGCATAGCGGAAGCCGCGGCTGATCACTTCGTCATTACGGTTGGAGTTGCCGCGGTAGGTGGTGATCACCCCGCTGGTGTAGTTCAGCGCGTCGGCGACCGACGCCGGCTCCTGGTCATTCATCTGCTCGCGCGTGACCACCGAGATGGACTGCGGCGTCTTGCGCAGAGGGGCGGCGGTCTTGGTGCCGGCGGCGCTCTCTTTGGCGACGATCCCTTTGACCGGCGCGGTCACGCTGTTTTGCGCGTCGGCGGTCACCAAAATCGTTTCGTCCGCTGCCGCAGACGCGTGTGGCGCCAAGGGCAATAACGCCAGCGCCGATCCCAGCAACAGACGCTTGGCGGACATCGCCTCCGCATTTCCGTTTTCTATCCCTTTGTTTTTAATCTTCATTATCTCTCCTGCATACCTGCTTTTGTGTGTCATGCCACCCTGATAAACCCCGAAATGCCGACAAGCGGTCTTGTCCCGTCGACGTGGAGACGTCGTGTTTGCACGACGGTAAAAATCCGACAAATAGTATTGAAAATGATAATGAGTATCAATACGATTGTCAGGTTTTGTAAAAATCACTCATGTTATGTAAGGGGCGCTATGGAGTTTTTGCCGGAAAAGAGGCCAGGAAACGACCTTGAGGGATTGGCGGCGCAATGGCTGCGTGAAGAGGCAGCAGGGCAATCCGCGTGGTGGCAGAAGGTTGCCGCTCACGGCACGCCCATCGTCGAAGCGCACGATGAACAGCACGTCAAAATGACCTGGCTATGGCGCGACCCCGCCGGCGATGAACGGCACTCGCCGATATGCCGCGTTTACGCCGATATCAACGGCATTACCGATCACCACAGCACGTCCCCCAGCAGCCTGACCAGGCTCCCCGGCACCGACGTTTGGTACGGCTCGGCCGTTATCGATCGCCGCTGGCGCGGCAGCTACAGCTTGATCCCCATTACCGAGCGAGACCTCCCCCCCGTCTTCAGCGACGACGAAACGTTACGCGACCGCCAGCAGCGTGCCTGGTGGGTATCGCTGTTCCCGTTGGCGATCGCCGATCCGCTGAATCGCCTCTCTCTGGGGCCGTCTCATCGCCCGCGGCCCGTATCCCTGGCGCAAGGGCCGGATGCCGACGATCAAAGCGCCTGGCAGGCCGCCGATCGGCCGCTGGATGAGGCGCGGCTACAGCTTTTTCAGTGGCACAGCGCACGGCTGGGTAACCAGCGGCGCGTTTGGCTGTATGCCAGCGGCGAGGCGGCGGTGAAAGCGAACCGCCCGCTGGTGCTGCTGCTCGATGGCCAAAACTGGATCGAAAGGCACGCGCTGTTGCCGGTGATCGAGAACGAAACCGCAAAAGGGCGGTTGCCGCCCGCGTGCTGGTTGCTGATCGATGCGATCGATGGCGAACACCGGGAAAACGAGCTGCCTTGCAACGCCGCGTTTTGGCAGGCGGTGATCGACGAACTGCTGCCGCAGGCGCAGCGGCGCGAACCGTTCAGCGAGGCAGGGGCACGCACCGTCGTCGCCGGCCAGAGCTACGGCGGGCTGGCGGCGTTATATGCCGGTTTGCACTGGCCAGAGCGCTTCGGCCACGTGCTGAGCCAGTCCGGCTCCTTCTGGTGGCCTACGGTGCAATTCGTTACCCAATTCGAAAAACGCCACGAACTGGAGGAAGGCTGGCTGATACGCCAGGTACGGCAGCGCAGCGCGGCGACACCCAAGCTCACCGTGATCCAACAGGCCGGCGATCGGGAGGCGGACATCGAATTCGTCAATCGCCAGATGCATCAGGCGCTGACGGCGGCCGGGCACCGCGCCGAATACCGCGTGTTTTCCGGCGGGCACGATGCGCTTTGCTGGCGCGGCGGCCTGGTGGACGGCGTGCGCCGACTGCTTGCCGCGATGGAATAACCCACACATTTTGACAGACAGGTAATGAAAATGACTCAGGAACAACAAAACCCGTTCGATGACGAAAGCCTCCGATTCTCCGTGCTGGTCAACGCGCAGAAGCAGTATTCACTGTGGCCGCAGTTTGCCGATACGCCGCAGGGGTGGCGCGTGCTGATGGGGCCGGCGTCGCGCGGCGAATGCATCGACTACATCGAAACGCACTGGCAGGACATGCGGCCGGCGGCGCTGAAAGCGGCGGATGCGGCGCGTTAAGCGCCAGGCAACCACATCGATACATTCCGTTTGAGGGAAAGGACAGACACCATGTCAGAAACGCTTTCTTTACCGGATACTCAGGTCGAGTATCGGGATTATCCGCTGGTTGCGGCGCAGCCGGGGATCTGGATCGCCGACCAAATCGCGCTGCGCCGCAACAGCTTCGCCGTGGCGCACTACACCGAACTGCACGGCGCTATCGATCGTTCGGCGCTGGAGCGCGCGATCCGTCAGGGGCTGGCCGAAGCGGATACGGTTCAGGCGCGGTTCTTTGAGGCGCAGGACGGCCAGCCGGTGCAGCGTTTACCGCTGATAGCCGATCCTGCGCGCGTGCTGGCGCCGGAGTGGTTCGATTTCAGCGCGCGGCCGGACGCCGAGCAAGCGGCGCTGGCGCTGATGAACGACGATTTGGCGCAGGATCTGCCTGCGGACGGCGAGCGGCCGCTCTATCGCCATGCGATAATCCGCGTCAGCGCCGATCGCTGGTTCTGGTACCAGCGCTTTCATCATCTGACCCTGGACGGCTTCAGTTTCGAAGCCATCACCCGCCGGATCGCCGATATCTATCGCGCGCTGCGCCACGGGCTGTCTCCGGCGGCCTCGCCGTTTACCCCGTTCGGCAAGGTGGTGGAAGAGTTTCAGCAATGGCAAACGTCGCCAGCGCGCCGGCGGGCGGCCGAATTCTGGCAACAGCATCTGCGCGATTTGCCGTCGCCGCTGTCATTATCGACGGAGAATCGGGAGGTTGAACCGGGCGCCCGGCCGCTCAAACAGGCGCTGGTGCTGCCGGAATCGCTGTTTGACGAAGCGCTGCGCGATACGGCGCTGCAGTCGCTGCAACCGGCCGATATCGTCACGGCGGCGTTGGCGATGTATCTGGCGCGCATGAGCGGCGAAACCCGTTTTTCACTCGGCTTTCCTTTCATGCGCCGTATGGGCTCCCAGGCGCTGGCGGCGGTCGGCCCGGTGGTTAACGTGCTGCCGCTGCTGCTGAACGTGACGCCGGAGATGTCGCTGGCGGACGTCTGCCAGGCGACCGTGGCGCAAATCAAACAGGCGCGCCGCCATCAACGCTATGAAGCGGAGCAGATCAAACGCGATCTCGGCCTGGTCGGCGGCCATCAGGAACTGTACGGCCCGGTGATCAACGTCAAGGTCTACCACAGCGCCTTGTCCTTCGACGGCCAGGCGGCCGTTACCCATACGCTGGCGATGGGGCCGGTCGATGACCTGGAGTTTGAGATCGGCTTTCGCAACGGCGTGCTGACGCTGTCGTTGGTCGCCAACCCGGCCAAATACTCGCCGCGCACCTTGCATCACCACGCGGAGCGCATCGGCCATTGGCTGCAGCAGTTGGCGCGGCAGCCGCACCAGCCGAACGGTCAACTGGCGTTGATCAGCGAAGGGGAGCTAAGGCAACTCGCGGCCTGGGGGCGCGGCGCCGATCTGACGCCGCCGGCGGGCATGGTGTCAATCATGGATGCGTTCCAGCGCCAGGTTGAGCGGCAGCCCGAGGCGTTGGCGGTGGCCTGCGGCGACGAGCGCCTCAGCTACCGTCAGCTCTCCGAACGGGTGATGCAGCTGGGGCGAGTGCTGATCGAAAGCGGCATCGGCGCGGAAGACGTGGTGGCCATCGGCATTCCGCGCTCGGTGGACACGCTGGTCGCGCTGTTCGGCGTGTTGGCCAGCGGCGCGGCCTATATGCCGCTCGATCTGGATTACCCGCGTGAACGCCTGACGCTGATGTGCGACGACGCGCGGCCGGCGATGCTGCTGACCCACCGCGCGACGCAGGTCAATATGCCGGATCTGCCGCAGGTATTGTGCCTGGACGACGCAGCGTGCCTGGCGCGCTGCGCGGCCGCCGAGGCCGCGCCGATAACGGATGACGAACGGCGTGCGCCGCTGAACGAGGCGCATCTGGCCTATATGATTTACACCTCCGGTTCGACCGGCAAACCCAAGGGCGTGATGTCCACGCACCGCGGGCTGCTGAACCTGTTCCTGTCGCATCAGGCCTCTCTGTTTGGCCCGGCGATCGAAAAATTCCAGGCTCGCCACGCGCGCCGTTTGCGCGCCGGCCATACCGCTTCGTTTTCTTTCGACTCCTCCTGGGAACCGCTGTTCTGCATGATGATGGGCAGCGAACTGGTTATCTTCGATGAGGAGCTGCGCCGCGACCCCTGGGCGCTGCTGGAACAAACCCAGCAGACGCCGATCGATCTGCTGGACATCACGCCGTCGTTCTTCTCGCAACTGGTGGACTGCGGCCTGCTGAAAGGGCAGTTCCCGCTGCCGGCGTTCGTGATGATCGGCGGCGAGGCGGCGACGCCGACGCTGTGGAACCTGATGCAGCAACATCCGGAGGTGGAGATCCACAACTATTACGGCCCGTCCGAATACACCGTCGATACCCTCGGCGCGCCGGTCACGGCCGCCGAACAGCCGGTGATTGGCCGTCCTCTCGCCAATACCGAAGTCTGGCTGCTCGACGGCCGCCTGCAGCCGGTGCCGATCGGCGCGGCGGGCGAGCTGTACATTTCCGGCAAAGGCATCGCGCGCGGTTACCTGCGGCGCCCGGATCTGACGGCGGCGCGTTTTGTCGCCAATCCGTTTGTCGAGGGCGAGGTGATGTACCGCAGCGGCGATCTGATGCGCTGGAGCGCGGAGGGCCAGCTGGTGTTCATTGGCCGGACCGATCACCAAATCAAGGTGCGCGGCTTCCGCGTCGAGCTGGGTGAGGTGGAAAGCGCCTTGGCCGCCTTGCCGGACGTGGGGCGGGCGGTAGTGATCGCCGAGCCGATCGGCGCCACCTATCGCCTGATCGGTTATTGCTCGGTGCAGAATGACGCGCGGCGCGCCTCACCAACGCTGCAAAGCGAACTGCTGGGGCAACTGGCGCAGCGTCTGCCGGATTATATGGTGCCGGCGATCCTGGTGGTGATGCCGGAGCTGCCGCTTAACGTGAATGGCAAGATTGACCGCCAGGCGCTGCCCAAACCGCAGGAGACGCTGGCGCAAAGCATTCGCGAGCCGGCCACCGAGCAGGAAAGGCTGATTTGCGGCGCCATGGCGCAGCTGCTGGGGATGGATCGCGTCGGCGCCGACGACGATTTCTTCGCGCTCGGCGGCGACAGCATCTCGGCGATGGGGCTGGGCACCGCCCTGCGGCGCAAAGGGTATCTGCTGCGGCCGCGCGAGATCTTCGCGCTGCACACCCCCGCGCGTATGGTGCAGGCGATGCAGCCGCTGGCCGTAGACTCTCAGGCTGCACGCAGCGTACAGCAAGGCCCGATCGACGGGCTGCCGATCCTGCATTGGTTTGCCGAGACGGGCGATATGCATCGTCGCTTCGCGCACGGCGTTTTCCTGCGCGTGCCTGCCGAGCTGCAGCCGGAACAGCTGCGTTATGCCTTGGAGCAGTTGCGTGCGGCGCACCCGGCGCTGGGCGCGCGGATCCGCGACGGCCAGTTGGTGGTTGAAACCGCCGCCGCCGGTGAGCTGATGCAGGTTGATACCGTGTCCGGTGAGCTGGAATCAGCGGCGGAACAGGCGTTTGATGCCGCGCTTGACCATCTCGATCCGGCAGCCGGCGCCATGATGCAGGCGATCCTGTTGCAGCGCGACGGGCAGAGCCTGGGGCTGGTGCTGGCGATCCATCACCTGGTGGTCGACGGCGTTTCATGGCGCATCCTGCTCGACGAACTGCGGCAGGTGGCCGACAGCGCCATGCAGGGGCAGCCGATCACATTGCCGCCGGAAGAAACCTCGCTCTATGAGTGGTCTGCACGCCTACGAGCCGACGCTGAACGCCGGGAAACCGAGCTGCCGTTCTGGCGGCGGATGCTGGCGGACGGCGCACCGCGTTTGGGGCGGCGAGCGTTGGATCCGCTGAACGATCGCACGGGCGACGTATCGGAAAAACGCACGCTGCTCGACAGCCGGCTGACCGCCGCGCTGCTCGGCGCATTGCCGCAGGGATACCGCGCCCAGGTTGAAGAGATCATGCTGTGCGCGCTGGCTCAGGCTTGCCGCCAGCGTTTCCAGGCCGCTTCGCTGCGTTTCTCTCTGGAGTCGCACGGCCGCGCCGAACTGGACGACGGCCTCGATCTGGCCCGCACCGTCGGCTGGCTGACGGCGGAGTATCCGCTGCGCATTGAACTGCATGACGCTGAGCACAATGAGGCCGTGCGCGCGGTGAAACGGGCGACGCGAGCGGTGACCGATCGCGGCGTCGGTTATGGCCAGCTGCGTTATCTGCACCCGCGGCGTGACGAACTGGCGGCGCTGGCGCAGCGCAATGCGCCGGAGATCTTGTTCAACTACCTCGGACGTTTCAGCCAGGATGAGGGGCACTGGACGCCGCAACGCAGCCAAACCCGCTTCCGCGACGCCTTCGCCGTGGCGCAGGATGCGCAGCAGGCGCTGTCGTATGGCCTGGAAGTGAATATCTTTGTCGAAGAGCGGCGCGACGGCGCCTGCCTGGCGATCAACTGGAGCTGGCTGGAGGGGATTTTCAGCGAGAGCGACATTGCGCAGTTGCACAGCGGCATCGAACAAGCGGTGCGTTCGCTGTGCGAATTTGCCGAACGGCATCCCGATCGCGCGGCGGCGACGTTGGTGGCGGCCGAGATCGCCCAGCCGGGCGCCGACGATGAGGCGGTGCGCGCCTGGGAGCGGGAGTGCGGGCCGTTGGCCGCGGCGCTGCCGCTGTTGCCGTTGCAGCACGGCCTGCTGTTCCATGCGCAGACGGCGCAGCAGGGCGGCAGCTATAACTCGCTGACGCGCCTGAGCCTCTGCGGCGAACTGGACGAACATCAACTCCAGCAGGCGCTGAATGCGGTGATCCGCCGCCATCCGCAGCTGGCCGCCCGATTCAACCTCGAGGGCGAACCGCTGCAGCTGATACCGCAGGAAAGCCATTGGCCGCTGGACAGCCACAGGCTGCCGCCGCTGTCCGAAGAGCAAGAAATGCAGGCGCTGAATGAGCTGGAACAGAAAGAGCTGCAGCGCGATCTGTTTAATCAGCCGGGCGCGATGCTGCATGCGCTGCGGATCAAACACGGCGATAGCGAACGCTACACGCTGTTCCTTAACGCGCACCACCTGATTGTCGACGGCTGGTCGACGCCGGTGGTGCTCAACGATCTGATGCTGGCATTGCGTGAAGGCGAGCAGGCATTGCCGCCGCTGCGTTCGAACTACGCCGATATCGTGCGCCGCCTGACCGCGCGGGATGCTGAAGCTTCGCGCCGCCTCTGGCGTGAGACGCTGCAGGATGTGCGCCCGACGTTGCTGTTCGGTGAAGCGCAGGACGATCGCGTGCAGGAGTTGGAAATGACGCTGCCGCCGGCCGAGGAAAGGCGCTTGCTGACCCTGTGCCGCGAACGCGGGTTGACGCTCAATACCGTGATGCAGGGCATTTGGGCGCTGCAGCTGGCTAGCTGTTGCGGCCATCAGGACGTGGTGTTCGGCTCGCCGGTTTCCGGCCGCTTTGGCCAGATAGAAGGGGTCGAGGAACACGTTGGCCTGTTCAGCAACACGCTGCCGGTGCGGGTTCGTCTGCAGCATGACCGTTCGTTGACGGAACAGCTGACCGAACTGCAGCACCGGCAGATTGAACTGCTGGAGCACGACGATTTGGGGTTGGGGGAGATCCAGCATCTGGCCGGGGCGGGCACGCTGTTCGATACGCTGTTGGTGGTGGAAAACTATCCGGACAACGACGCTCTGCTGGGCGGCGAAGGGTCGCTGCGCTGCGACGCTATCCGTAACAAAGGCTATACCCACTATCCGCTGACGCTGCTGGTGCTGCCGGGCGAGCGCCTGCGTCTGCTGATGGAGTACCGCGATTCGGTGCCGCAGCCTGAACGCTTCGCCGCGCGGCTGATGGTGCTGCTGCAACAGTGGATTGCCCAGCCGGATCTGCCGTTGCCGCGCTGGCAATTGCAAACGCCGCAGGAGCAGGCGCTGATCGCGGCGGTCAACCGCACCGGGCAGGCGGTGGCGGACACCACTCTGCATCAGGCGATCGCCGATCAAGCGCGGCGCACGCCGGAACGCATCGCGCTGCAGGACGCCTGGCACAGCCTCAGCTACCGTGACATGCAGCGCCAGGCCGCGCTGTTGGCCGAACGGCTGACGGCGGCCGGCATTCAGCCGGGCGATATCGTCGCGGTGGCGTTGCCGCGTTCCGTGCGCCTCAGCCTGGCGCTGACGGCGATTGTGCAAACCGGCGCCGCCTGGCTGCCGTTGGATACCGGTTACCCGGACGAGCGGCTGGCCTACATGGTGGAGGACGCCAAACCGCAGCTGATTATCACCGAAAGCGCGTTGGATGCCCGCTTCGCCGCGCTGGCGCCGACGCTGCGGTTCGATGCGCTGGACGACAGCGGGCGCGAACCGGCGCCGCGCCCACCGGCGGGGAGCGGCGATCATCCCGCCTACGTGCTGTATACCTCCGGTTCGACCGGGCGGCCGAAAGGCGTGGTGGTAAACCACCGGGCGATCGTCAACCGCCTGTTCTGGATGCAGCACGAGTATGCGCTCGATGCGCAGGACGTGGTCCTGCAGAAAACGCCGTGCAGCTTCGACGTTTCCGCCTGGGAGTTCTTCTGGCCGCTGATGGTCGGCGCGCGCCTGGTGATGGCGCCGCCGGAGGCGCACCGCGATCCGCAGGCGCTGACGACCTTGATCGACGACTATGGCGTGACCACGCTGCATTTCGTTCCGTCCATGTTGGCTATCTGGGTGGAGGCCTTGAACGAGCGGGCGCCACGGCGCGCCGCTGCCAGCCTGAAACGCGTGTTCTGCAGCGGCGAAGCGCTGTCGTGCGAACTGGCTTCCCGCTATCAGGCGTTGGTCGCCGCGCCGCTGCACAACCTGTATGGCCCGACGGAGGCGGCGGTCGATGTTACCTATCAACCGGCGTCCGGCGAGGCATTGGCGGCGGTGAACGGCGCCGGCGTGCCGATCGGCAAACCGGTCTGGAACACCCAACTGAGCATTCTCGACGCCATGCTGCGGCCGGTGCCCGTCGGCTGCGCCGGCGATCTCTACCTGCGCGGCATTCAGCTGGCCGACGGCTATCTGCATCGGCCGGAGTTGACGGCGCAGCGGTTTGTCGCCGATCCCACCGGCAACGGCGCGCGCATGTATCGCACCGGCGATATCGCTCGCTGGCTGGAGGACGGCAGCGTCGAGTATTTGGGCCGCAGCGACGATCAGCTGAAGATCCGCGGCCAGCGCATCGAGCTGGGCGAAATCGAACAGGCGCTGCTGGCGCAGCCGGGGGTAGCGCAAGCGGCGGTGCACGCCATCGAATTAAGCGAGGGCGCGACGGGGCTGGGCGGCGCCGATATGCGCCAGTTGGTCGCCTGGCTGATCGCCCAACCGGGCGTGACGCTGGATACCGGCGCGCTGCATCAGGCGCTGGAAGCGCGTTTGCCGGCGCATATGATGCCGGTCAGCTATGTCATGACCGACAGCTTCCCGCTCAGCGCCAGCGGCAAGCTGGATCGCAAGGCGTTGCCGCGGCCGCAGTTGAACCCGCAGAGCGGCCGCGCGCCGCACAGCGACAGCGAACGCCTGCTGGCGGCGCTGTTCGGGGAACTGCTGGGGCGCGAGACGGTGTATGCCGACGACGACTTCTTCGCGTTGGGCGGCCACTCGCTGCTGGCGATGCGTTTGGCGGCGGAGCTGCGGCGGCGCGTCCCGCGGCCGTTGAGCGTCGGGCAAATCATGTTCGCCCGCAGCCTGGAGAAGATGGCGCACCTGCTCGATGACGCGCAGGCCGCCAACTCGGCCGAAAGCCGCGGCGTCGGCGAGTGCCTGCAGTTGCGGGCCGGCCAAGGNCGGCGCTGTTCTGTCTGCACCCGGCTTCCGGTTTCGCCTGGCAGTACTCGGGGCTGAGCCGTTATCTGCCGGGGAGCTACCCGATCATCGGCCTGCAGTCGCCAAGGCCGGATGGCGCCATCGCCACCTGCGAGGACATTGAGCAGATGGTCGATCGTCATCTCGCCACTCTGCGCCGCCTGCAGCCGCAGGGGCCTTATTACCTGCTGGGCTATTCGCTCGGCGGCACGCTGGCGCACTCGATGGCCGCGCGTTTGCAGCAGCAGGGCGAAGAGGTGGCGTTCCTCGGCATGCTGGATACCTATCCGCCGGAAGGCCAGGACTGGACCGGCCCCAGCGAGGAGGAGGCACAGAAGGAGGTGGCGCAGGAACAGGCCGAGTTTATGGCGGAAGATCATGGCGATCCGGCGCTGATGGCGGAGAAGGCGGCGATGTTCGACAGCATCGTCGCCAACTACCGCGACGCGGTGCGCCTTCTGTCTCAGGCGCGCAGCCGGCGTTTCCACGGCACGGCGACGCTGTTCGTCGCCGACCGGACGCTGCCGCCGGAGATGGATATCAACGCCGTGTGGGCGCCGTATCTGGATGGGCTGATCTGTCATCACCAAAGCTGCGAGCACGCGGACATTCTGTCGCCGGCCTCGCTGGAGACGCTCGGGCCGCTGTTGCATTCGCTCCTGACGCGGCAATACGGGTTGGTATAACGCAACCGGGCCGGGGCGTGCGTCCCGGCCCGCACTAAAACATGATATGCAG
>NZ_JVEL01000605.1:0-28646 GCF_001076875.1 Serratia sp. 506_PEND | reverse complement strand
TGGCCCTTGAGCGGTGCCAGCAAGGCCAGTTCAGCGGCGTCCGGGTAGCCGCGGGCGGCGTAGGCGGTGTTTTGGAAATAGCTGTCGGCGCGCTGATAGGCGTTGTAATACAGCGCCTTGTTCATCCAGTTAAAATCGAAAGCCAGGCCGATCGCTTCCCGTACCCGACGATCGGCGAACAGCGGTTTTTGCAGATTGAACGCCAGCCAGCGGGTATTCTGCGCCGCCTGGTTGGTCTCGTCTTGCTTGATGATGTAGTTGCGCGCGAAGTTGACGCCCTGATATTGGGTGGCCCAGCTTTTGGGCGACGGCTCGATGCGGAAATCGTAAGCGCCGGCCTTGAAGGCTTCCAGCGCCACTTTATCGTCCAGGTAATAATCGTAGCGAATGCTGTCGAAGTTGTAGCGGCCGCGGTTCACCGGCAGATTGGCGGCCCAGTAGTCGCGCACCCGCTGATAGATGATGTACTGGCCGAGGCGGTAATCGCCGATTTTATACGGGCCGCTGGCGAGCGGCGGGGTGCTGAGCGGTTCGTTGAGCTTATGGTTTTTCCAGAAGCTTTCCGGCAATACGCGCAGGCTGAGCAGGCTGAGGATTTGCTCACGGTTCGCCTTAGGCAGCTCGATGCGCACCGTCAGCCGGGAAATGGCCTTGACCGTGACGCCTTTGTAAAAGGAGCGAAACTGCGGTACGCCTTCAGTCATGAATTTATTGAAGGTAAAGGCCACGTCGGCGGCGGTGATCGGGCTGCCGTCCTGGAAGCGGGCGCGGGCGTTGATATCCAATTCCATCCAGCGCATGTCGGCCGGGAAACGGGCCGATTCGGCAATCAGCGGGTAATAGCTGCCGGGTTCGTCGTCGGAGTTGGTGAACAGCGTATCGTACAGCTCCATCGTGCGCTCGCCGGGCACGCCGCGGGTAGCGAAGCGGTTGAAGTTGTCGTAGGTGCCGATGGCCGCCAGCCGCACGTCGCCGCCCTTGGGCGCCGCCGGGTTGACGTAGTCGAAATGGCTGAAGTCGGTGGCGTATTTCGGTTCACCGAGAAGGGCGAAAGCGTAGCTTTCGTTGAGGGCTTCGGCCCGCAGACCGAAGCTCAGTGCCGAGAGCACCAGAGCAGCGAAAATGCGCACGGACATCAGACGGTAAGCTCCTGCTGTGGAATAAAGTACAGCCTGCGCCCAGCATAACATTCTTCGGGCGGGCGCAGGGTAAAGATGCTTAAAGATTAACTATTTTTTTCCTGATAATCAAAGACCTGATGAGTATTGCAGTAAGCGACGAAATCATCGATGCTCAGCGGCTTGCTGAAGTAGTACCCCTGCATGAAATTGACGCCGTGCTCTTGCAGGAACTGCATCTGCTCGGCGGTTTCCACGCCCTCGGCCACCGTCAGCATTTTCAGCTTTTTCGCCAGCGAGATCACCGCATCCAGCACCGGCGCGGTGACCGTATCCTGGCCGATGGTGTTGACGAAGCCACGGTCAATCTTCAGATAATCCATGGTGAAGCGCTCAAGATAGATCAACGCGCTGTGCCCGGTGCCAAAATCGTCCACTGCGATCTCGATGCCCTGTTTGTGCAGCCAGTCAAACTCCGCCAGCGCGCTCTCTTCTTCCACCATGCCGCGTTCGGTGATTTCAAACACCAGCGTAAAGTAATCGCCCGGCAGCTGCGTCAACAGTTCATACACGTCCTGGTGGAACGACGGCGCGCTGAGGTGGGCGGGGGAAATGTTGAGGCCAACTTTACCTCCCCGTGGCAGCGCTTTGGCGAGCTGTGGCACATCTTCGGCGATCAGCCTGAACAGGTGGCGGGTAAGCGGCACGATCAGCCCGTTGCTTTCGGCGTAGGGGATAAAGACATCGGGCGGGATACGGCCCTCGATCGGATGCTGCCAGCGGATCAGCGCTTCCAGCCCGCCGATGCTGTTGCTGTCGGTATGGAACACCGGCTGGTATTCGATAAAGAACTCGTTGCGCTTGATGCCACGCAGCAGCGCGCGTTCCGGGCTTTGCCGCAGCAGCAGCATGTAGTAGCAGAGTACGCCGGTCATCAATGACAGCACCAAGCTGCCCAGCAGCGTCAGGCGAATGTCGTTGGGGGTCAGTTTCTCGTTGTAGAACAGGATGGTCAGCGGCAGATTGGGCATCGTCAGGGTATCCGCCTTGCCCTTCGGCAGCTGATTGACCGGCATCAGGTTCGGGCTGAAAGTGGTCAGCGCGCGGTTGCCCATCACGATGGCGATGCCCGGCGCCTGTTCGTCGTGCGAGGTGAACAGCAGGTAGGGCATCAGATCGATGTCCAGCGTAGCGAGGATGCCGGTGGCCTTTTCGCCGGGATGCCGCAGCCAAATCGCAACCGCCGGTTTGTTTGGCACCATCGGCGTACCCTGCTGCAGCTTGAGATCCAGAGGCAGATCCCAGTCGATATCCTGGTAGATATTTTTCATCGGCAACATCATGTCGCCCGTGGCGGAGGAGCAATAGGCGTAGCCGTCCTTCACCAACAGGAAGGTGCGCACGCCGCTGGTAAAGGCCGCCTGGTAGGTAATGTCCGACTGGCTGGAGAGGCAAGGCTTGTCCAGCAGCGGCATCATTTGCCGCATCACCGCCGTCAGATGCGAGATATAACCCAGCGTGAACTTTTGCGTGCGCGCTTCGACCTTATGTTGATATTGCGTGCGCTGGTGATTGATCAAAGAAAGCGTGACCGCGGTGAATAGCGTAAAAAATACCAGGGCGGCGACACCGCTTTTAGCCAGGCTGCGTTGTCGGTGAGACACGCTGCGGGCGAAAGCTCTTTTCAAGCCCATAACCGAGCCCTCTGCAACAGGGCGTCAGGCGTGTCGCGCAGCCAGTTAATGGATTGTGCCAGCGGCTTTTTTTTCATTTTTGCCTTTTTATCCCGTACCAACCGGCGGCGCCGTTTAAATATGCGGCGTCGCCGACAGAAATATCATGCGCATAATATCAGCGGAAACGTTTTAAATAACGCCGGGGCGCCGTTGCCGTCATCTGACGATAATAGGCGAGTTTTTCCTCGACGGCGCGATTTCCTGCCAACAGTTTATCAAAATAACGACGTGCGGCAGTGTTAAGTGGGGAACGGTGACGATAAGGCAGGGATCAATCTTGATGATACCCGTTCGACAGCCCCAAAAAAAAACGCCGCCCGTGGGCGGCGCTTATCGCTCGTTTGGTATTCAGGATCTTCAGGGCGTTGCGCCGTCAGCCGTTGGTCAGCACCCGGCGCGCTTCTCGATAACGTTTATTCCAATAGTTATCGGTCAGCTTGGAAATCATGACCCCACTGCTGGTGGAGGCGTGAACGAACTGATCGTTGCCTAAATAGATGCCGACATGGCGCCCGGTAGAACCGGCGCGGAACAGCACCAAATCGCCGGCGCGCAGCTTGGTGCGCTGGATTTTCTTGCCGAGATCTTCCTGTTCATAGGTTGAACGCGGTAAATCCATGCCGAACTGTTCGCGGAAGGTGCGCTGCACAAACGCCGAGCAATCGATGCCGCGCTTGGTGTCACCGCCTAAGCGGTAGCGAACGCCTTTCCAGTCCGCGTACTGATCCATAATCTTTGACTTGACGTCAACGTTGCGGACCATCGCTTCGAATTCATCCTGAGAGGCTTGCAGTAAAAGACCGTCTTTGTCATTAACTGCACGCATCTCAGTTTGTGCGTTATTCAAGTTCGAAGTGTGAGTCGAGCTGCACGCTGACAGCATAACCGCAGCGGCAATTGCAGGGACTACCCGCAAAAAATATCTCAGAAACGGTTGAGATTTGACCATTGTTGTTGTTTTCCCTTGAAGTCCTTAACGACGAAAGTCGCTACCTGAAAAATGCCAAACGAAACGAGCCTAGTCCGCACCTGTTGCATCGACAACCAGTTACCGTTAAAAACGTGCGAGAACGCACATTTTTATCGGATTTCATACTGATTCGACTTAAACCAGGCACAAACGCATCTGAGATTACCGGAACCAATAGGGGATTGCGAGCCTTTTTCCCGTCTTTTTTATATGAATTTGTGATGTAACATAATGTAAATCTTCATATAAAAAACGCCAATTGTCCGATGTATGAATCTGGCGTGAAATCAGGTTGCAAAAGCGTTAACGAACGGCGGGGAAATTTTTGCGCGCGGCGAGGGGGAGAGGACGGGAGGCGGGCGCCTCCCGGAATGAGTCATAGACACAAATTATGGTTGGCCGGGGCGATGCTTGCCGGGCAACAGGCGATTCAACCGATCGACGATCCAGTCGCTGCAAGGCGTCATCAGCACCCAGCTGGCGCCAACCAGCACTACGGACAATGAGCCGACGGCGATATCGGTAAACCAGTGGGCGCCAATCATCACGCGCGGCAATGAGAAGACCACCGTAATCAGCAGGGCGACGGCGAAGGCGCCGCGGCCGAAATAGCGCAGCATAAAGCAGGAAAAAATAATCAGCATCATGCCGTGATCGCCGGGGAAGCTGTCGCCGGAAGCGTCCTTGGTGGGGATGCCGGTCAGCTCGCTGACGCGATGGATATTGTCAAAGGTCAGGGTGGGGCTTGGATGTTTCACCGGCAGCAGGTGGCCAAGCTGGTTCAGCACCACGGCGGTCAGCAGCATCACCACGCCGGTGATCACCAGGCGGCGGCGGCCGGCGGCGTCCTGCTTCAGATAAAAGTACAGATACAGCAGCCCCATGGCGAGCAGCGAGATCGCGTCGAACGCGCGGTTGTTGGTGATGGCGACCAGATGTAAAAACGCCGGGTCGGTGGCCAGATGGCGGTTAAAGAAGAAGAAAATCGCCGAATCCAGGGTAAACCAGCCGCCGTGATTGGCCGGCAGGAACCAGGACAGAAACAGCGCAACGCCCAGTAAGTTGAAGAAGAGAATGAGGGGTAAATTGCGGCGTGTCATGACATAACCTGTTGGAAAAATGAAAACGAAATAAAACCCGGCTACCCTGCGGCAACCGGGGGGCAACGGTACGGGGTCTAACTTAAACGAATCTTAAACAAGTCGGATTGCAGGGCATTCCAATCGGCATTTTCGCTGTGGATAAGCTCAATTCGGCTGTCGAGCGGCGCGACCGGGCGGGTTTCGATGTTGAGATCCTGCCCCTGACGATTGATCAGCAATGTGCCTTCGGGGATGCGCACCACGCCTTTGGCGCGTTCGACCGGCGCGAGTCGCACCCATTCCATGAAGCCGACGGTGTCGAACCGGGTATCGCCGTCAAAAATCCAGCCGCAGCTGGTGAAGCCTTGCCCTTCATTCAACGCTCGCCGCCAGCGGGCGTGCTCCGGCAGCCGCAGCGCCGCCAGCCCCTGCTTTTTCGCCTGACCATGATGATGCTGCGCGTCCGGCAATTCTGTACGATTCGTGCGCGGAAGTGACAACAGCGCGACATCCGCTTCGCCTTGCGCGATGGCGTAGCAGGGCCGTTGCAGCGGGTCTTGCGCCTTCCAGGCCTCCAGCGCCAGCCTGTCTTCCGGCCGGTAGGTATCGCTTTTGCTGGCCAAAATAATATCGGCCGCGGCCAGCTGATCGCGGAAGTTTTCGTTGTCGCGGTAGCGGGGCTGGCTGAGCTGGCGGGCATCCAGCAGGCACAGGGTGGCCTGCAGATCGATCCAGCCGGCATAACTCTCCTGGGTCAGCAGCGACAGGATTTGTTTCGGATGCCCGAGCCCGGTCGGCTCGATCAGCAGCCGATCCGGTTTGGCCTGCTGCAACAGCATATTCAAGCCCACCTGCATCGGCAGGCCGTTGACGCAGCACATGCAGCCACCGGGGATCTCTTTGAGCACCGCGCCGCTGTCCGCCAGCAGCGCGCCGTCAATGCCGATCTCGCCGAACTCATTGACCAATACCGCCCAGCGTTCATGTTCGGGCTTATGAGCCAGCAAATGGCGGATAGTGGTGGTTTTGCCGCTGCCGAGGAAGCCGGTAATCAAATTGGTTTTGGTCATTAATAATTCCTGGCGCAAAAATTAACCTGCTTAATAAATGAGTTACGCAGCCGTATCGGTGAAACGGCCGCGATTTAAATTTGTGCTCTATCTCGCAAATTTTGCACGTCACCATGCACTTTTCAACCGACAAAATCCACCGTTTATAACAAGAAAATTCTTAGATAAAACCCTGTATTAGAGGTGGTTAACTTTTGTTAGTAGCTTGTTTTTACATTGTTAATGACGAGATTAACGATCAAATCTCGTCCCTTTCCTTGCGATTATTCCTAACAAGATCCTCTATGGTTAAATTGGCTTAACTAAAAATGAGGTTGCCATGAATGCCTTTCGGTTATTTTTGATCGTAGGAATGTTGTTTTCATGGACGGCAGTGAGTCATGCAGGAGTGGCCGGCGGGGTAATTCGCTTCGTCGGTTCTATCGTTGAAAGTCCTTGCACGGTCAATATTGCAGATTCTAAGGCGAATACGCAATGTTACCGCAATGGCCAGCGTTATCAGGCCCAGCAAGCGTTGTCAGGTTTTGATACTACACGCAAAGAACTTCCGCTAAATCTAGGCACAACCGAAATGAAGTGGGTGGACCAACAGAAGAAACTCGCTGTTATGACGGTCGTTTATCGTTAAGTCGTTCCGCCATGCCGGCGTAACGTTACGCCGGCATGGTTATTCTCGGCCCTGCAGGCTCCTCACCGCATCACCCACTCCTTCACCGTTTCACGCGCGCCGCGATCGCGCAGCGACAAATAGGCTTGCGTCACCGCTTCGGTAAATGCCGCATGCGCCGCCAGCGCTTCGCCGAATACCGATTTCAACGCCAACAGCGCCGCTACGCGCCGCCGATCGTCCGGCGTTGCGGCGATCGTCTGCTTCAGCACGTCTGCCAGCGGATCGCGAATGTCGATCGGCTCACCGGCGTCATCGACGCCGCCGACGTAACGCATCCAGCCCGCCACGCCCAGCGCCAGCCCGCTATAGTCGCCATCGTGCCGCAGATGCCAGCGCACGGCATCCAGCAGGCGCTGCGGCAGTTTTTGCGTGCCGTCCATGGCGATCTGCCAGGTGAGGTGTTGCAGCGCCGGATTGCTGAAGCGCGCGATAAGCCGTGCGGCATAGTCGGGCAGGCTGATGCCGGTGACGCTCAGCGTCGGCGCCTGTTCGTCCAGCATCAACCGCAGGGCGGCGCGGCGGTAGTGCTCATCCGCCATGCACTCGTTGATATAGCGGTAGCCGCCCAGGTAGCCTAAGTAAGCCAGGAACGAGTGGCTGCCGTTCAGCATGCGCAGTTTCATGTGTTCAAACGGCAGCACATCGCTGACCAACTGGGCGCCGGCCAACTCCCACGCCGGGCGTCCGGCGGTGAAGTTGTCTTCCACTACCCATTGAATGAAGGGCTCGCAGGCGATGGCGCATTCGTCGCGCACGCCGCCCAGCGCGGCGGCGATCTCATCCAGCGTGGCCGGCGTGGCGGCCGGCACGATGCGATCCACCATGGTGCAGGGGAAGGTGGCGGCGGTGGCGATCCAGTCGGCGAGCGACGGATCCCGCGCCTGCGCCAGATCGAGCACCGCCCGGCGCAACACGTGGCCGTTCTCCGGAATATTGTCGCAGGAAAGCAAGGAGAAGGCGGGCAGGCCGCGTTCGCGCCGCAACCGCAGCGCTTCCACCAAAATGCCGGGCGCGGTCTGCGGCTGATGCGGCCACGCCAGATCGGCGACGATCCCCGAATGCTGTCGATCCAACCGTCCGCTGCCGGGTTCGATGCAGTAGCCTTTTTCGGTGATGGTCATCGAGACGATCGCCACCTGCGGTTCGGCCAGTTTCTCCAGCACCGCGGCGATGCCCTCCAGCTTGCGGTGCAGGCTCTCATGCACCGCGCCGACCACGATGGCCTGATGGCCGTCCGTGCCTTTCTCCAGCACGCTGTACAGATGATCCTGTTGCCGCAGCGCCTCAAACAGCGGCACGCCGCCGGAAAGACTGATCTCGCAAATGCCCCAGTCGCCGCCGTGGGCGTTCAGCACCCGATCGGTCAGCAGCGCCTGATGCGCGCGGTGGAACGCGCCGAAGCCAAGGTGCACGATGCGGCTGCGCAGGGCCCGGCGGTCATAGCCCGGCTGCCGGACGGCGCCCGGCAGCGGGGTGTTGGCGATCGTTTTCATCTCATCTCCAAAGCATGTAAGACAGCTGGCGGGCCACTTGCGCCAAGTTAGCAGACCAGTTTTCTGCCACATAGACAGGGTGGCGCCGGTGATAAAAAACTGCGACCAGTGTAAGGATGTCGGCCGGTTAAAGGAATTGGTCAGTCCAAAATAAGCCAGAAGCGTGAAGTGGATCAACCAATGAGGGGTTCGGTTTTGACAGCGCGTGGCGAAAGAGTAAGTTAAAGATAACTGACATCTAAATTAAACTGGTATAACAACATTGCGGTGCGAGACAGGCATAAGGACAATACATGGAACAAACATGGCGTTGGTATGGCCCGAACGATCCGGTTTCTTTGGACGACGTGCGTCAGGCCGGGGCGACCGGGGTGGTGACGGCGCTGCATCATATCGCGAACGGCGAAGTCTGGCCGATCGACGAGATCCGCGCGCGGC
Organism: Serratia sp. 506_PEND; assembly: GCF_001076875.1. NCBI lineage: Bacteria > Pseudomonadati > Pseudomonadota > Gammaproteobacteria > Enterobacterales > Yersiniaceae > Serratia > Serratia sp. 506_PEND. The sequence goes on along the minus strand of NZ_JVEL01000605.1, from coordinate 20,069 downwards.
AGGCGCTGTTGGCGGAAAAGGGGCTGGTGTGGTCGGTGGTGGAGAGCGTGCCGGTACATGAGGCGATCAAAACTCACAGCGGCGACTGGCGGCGGTACATCGCCAATTACCAGCAGTCACTGCGCAATCTGGCGGCCTGCGGCATCGACACCGTCTGCTACAACTTCATGCCGATCCTCGACTGGACGCGCACCGATCTGGCCTATCCGCTGCCGAACGGCGCCAAAGCGCTGCGTTTCGATCAGATCGCCTTCGCTGCGTTCGAGCTGCATATCCTGCAGCGCGCCGGCGCCGAGGCCGACTATACGCCGCAAGAGCGCAGTCAGGCGGCGGTCTATTTCGCCGCCATGAGCGAGGAGGAGAAAGCCACGCTGACGGGCAATATCATCGCCGGGCTGCCTGGGGCGGAAGAAGGTTATACGTTGGAGCAGTTCCGCCGCCGCCTGGCGGAATACGACGGCATCGACAAGGCGCAGCTGCGCGAAAACATGGCGGTCTTTCTGCGCGCCATCGTGCCGGTGGCGGAAGAGGCCGGCATCCGGCTGGCGGTGCATCCCGACGATCCGCCGCGGCCGATCCTCGGCCTGCCGCGCATCGTCTCCACGATTGAAGACATGCAGTGGCTGAAGCAGACCGTCGACAGCATTCATAACGGCTTCACCCTGTGCACCGGTTCCTACGGCGTGCGCGCCGACAACGATCTGGTGCGGATGATTGAAACCTTCGGCGATCGCATTCACTTTACCCACCTGCGCGCCACCTGCCGCGAGGAAAACCCGAAAAGCTTCCACGAGGGGGCGCATCTGCAGGGCGATGTGGACATGGTGGCGGTGATCGAAGCGATCCTGACCGAAGAACTGCGTCGGCAGCGGGCGGGCGATCGGCGGCCGATCCCGATGCGCCCCGATCATGGGCATCAGATGCTGGACGATTTGAAAAAGAAAACCAATCCGGGCTATTCGGCCATCGGGCGGTTGAAAGGGCTGGCGGAGCTGCGCGGCGTCGAGCTGGCGCTCAAGCGGCGCTTTTTCCCGGAATTGCCGTAGCGGAAAATGAAACGGGGCCGAGCATCGGCCCCGCTGGCGCGACTAGTCGGCGCGGCTCATGTAGCGGCGTTCGGCGATATGAATGCGGATCTTGTCGCCGGCGCTGAGGTATTCCGGCACATGGATCACCAGACCGGTCGCCATGGTGGCCGGTTTGTTGCGGGCGCTGGCGGAAGCGCCTTTGATGCCCGGCGCGGTCTCGACGATTTCCATATCCACGGTCTGCGGCAGCTCCAGCGCCAGCACCTGGCCATCCAGCGTCAGCACCTGCATGCCCGGCAGGCCGCCTTCCGGAATGAACAGCAGCTCGTCTTCGATCTGGTCTTTCTTGAAGATGTACGGCGTGTAATCTTCGTCATCCATGAACACGTATTCTTCGCCGTCGATATAGGAGAAGTTCACCTTGCGGCGCGACAGGGAAATGGTGTCCAGGATATCGTCGCCCTTGAAGCGTTCTTCCACTTTCAGGCCGGTGCGCACGTCGGAGAAGCGCATTTTGTACAGGGTGCTGGCGCCGCGGGCGCTCGGGCTCTGCACGTCGATATCTTTTACCAGCAGCAGCTTGCCGTTGTAGCTGATCGCCATGCCGCGCTTAATTTCGTTAGCTCTTGCCATTTCAATTCATCCGCAATGAAGAGTATTAGAGAAGTTGCGACAAGGTACTCGCGCCGCCGATTTCAGGCAATAGCCCGGCGTAAAAACAGTGCGGGAAAGGGAGAGCAGGCGCTCTCCCTTCGAGGATTACCGGAAGACCGGCAGCAGGCCGAACAGCGACAGAATATGCGCGGCGGCGTTGATCAACCCGAACAGGATGACGAACAGGATCACGCCGTTGCCGCCCGGCGCGCGGTAACCGGCCTGCGGATAGCGGCGGCGGCTGGCGCGCGCCATCAGCGCCGGCACGATCNCCGCCCAGACGGTGGCCGCCAGCCCGGCGAAGCCGATGGCGTACAGGAAACCGTTCGGGAACAGCAGCGCGGCCAGGGTCGGCGGCACAAAGGTCACCAGCGCGGTCTTGCTGCGCCCGACGGCGTCGTCCTTGAACTTGCAGAAGTCCGCCAGGTAGTCGAACAGGCCCAGCGACACGCCGAGGAACGAGCTGGCCAGCGCCATATAGGAGAAGGCGTTCAGCAGTTGGCTGACGGTTTGGCTGCTGGAGACGTTGCCCATTTGCTTGAGCAGGCTGCCGATGTTGCCGCCCTCGGCGATCACCTGCTTAAAGGCGTCGCGCGCGATATTGCCCTGGATCACATACTGCCACAGGATGTAGATCGCCAATGCCAGCAGGGTGCCGTACACCAGGCTGCGCACCACGGAGCCGCTGTCCTTGCGGTAGTACTTCACCAGCCCGGGAATGTTGCCGTGGTAGCCGAATGAGGTCAGCAGGTAAGGCAGCGCCGCCAGGGCGTAAGGCAGATAGCTGGCCTGGTCATCGCCGGTGTTGAACAGCACCGCGGGCTGCACGTGGGTAAACATGTCGCCCACCGACATCACGAAGGTGATCACCATACCGCCGATCAGAATGGTGCTCAGGCGGTCGACCGCGCGGGTGGAGAGCCAGACGATAAACGCCACGACCAGCGCGAACACCAGGCCGGCGGTGGTCTGGCCGACGCCGACGATGCCCTCCAGCGTGTGCGCGATGATCGAGCCGCCGGCCGAGATATAGGCGTAGGTCAGGATGTACAGCACGAACGCCACCGACAGGCCGTTCACGGCGTTCCAGCCTTTGCCCAGCAGATCCTTGACCATGGTGTTGAAGCTGGCGCCGCTCGGGTAGTGCAGCGTGGCTTCGAGGATCATCAGGCCGGAAAGCAGCATGCAGGCCCAGGTATACACCAGCAGCGCGACGGAGCCGCTGAACCAGACACCGGAAGTGACGATCGGAATGGAAAACATGCCGGCGCCAACGGCGGTTCCGGCAATGATCATCGCGCCGCCGAGGACGGAAGGGCGGGCCAGCTTCTGGATGGTGTCCGTAGACATGCGTGCTCCTGAGGGAAGAGGTTCTTTTGTACTAGCTCAATGGTACATGTGTGTATGGCGCATGTAAAGCGTAGGAATTGCACGCTTCACGCGTTTTTGTCTTTAAATTGCGGCTTTTTGGGCGTTTATTCGCCATGCGGCGAATCGGCCGGGGTAAGACGGTTGCGGGACGAGTGTAAAGATCGCCAAGGCGCAGGGATTCTGCTGGCGGCGGCCGCACGCGGCTGCTATTGTCGCGCTTCTTTTCCCCAGCCCGCCAGGAGTAGCGCTGATGGACTGTCGCAGCGACTGCGGCGCCTGCTGTATCGCGCCGTCAATATCCAGCCCGATCCCCGGCATGCCAAACGGCAAGCCCGCCAATACCCGCTGCATTCATCTGGATGAGCGGCTGCGCTGCGGCCTGTTTCATTCGCCGCTGCGGCCGAAAGTGTGCGGCAGCCTGCAGCCGAGCCGCGACATGTGCCACGATCACCGCGATCAGGCGCTGATTTATCTCGCCAGGCTGGAAGCGGACACCGCGCCTTAAGCGTCTTTCAACCGCCACAGACACAGCGTCGCGCCTGCCGCCATCGCCAGCGCGGCGTAAAACACCGCATGGTAGCTCCAGATTTCCGCCACCGCGCCGGCGAGGGCGCCGGCGATGATCCAACCCACCCGAATGGTATTGGTGAACAGCGTGGTGGCCGTGCCGGCCTGACCGGGCATCAAATCCTGGAAATAGAGCATGCCGATCCCCGCCAGCACGCCGATAAACGCCGCATTCAGCAGCTGCAGAGCGATGAGTTGCCCACTGCCGGTGATAAGCAGCAGACCAGCGTAGAACAGCACGCCGGCGGCCACCGCCACGCGCATCAGGAAACGCTTGCCGCAGCGTTTCGCCGCCAGCCCGGCGAGCAGCATGATCGGGATCTCCAGCCCGGCGGCGGCGCCCATCAATATCCCGGCCAGCCGCTCCGGCAGCCGCAGTTCGTGCACCACATACAGCGGCATAGTGATCAGGTACATGCTGTTGGCGGTCCACATTAGGGTGCAGGCGGCGAACAGCAGCAGCGCATCGCGGCGATGCTGGCGCGGCGCGGCCAGCGGGGCGCCCGTCGCCACGGCTTTCGGCATAGAAGGCAACCGCTGCCACACCAGCAGGCCGCACAACACAAAGGCCGCCGCGCCCGCCAGATACAGGGTCTTGAAGCTGAATCCCAGCGCCAGCGCGAAGGCGATCGGCGGGCCGATTACCCAGGCGAGCGAGACCTGGGCGCGCATGATAGAGGTGAACATCACCGCCTCGCGCCCGGTACGATCGGCGTGTTCGCGCGCCAGCGCGAACATTTGCGGGTTAGCGGTGGAGCCGAAGCTGGTGAGCAGCACGCCGACGAGCAGCAGCAGGTAATAGTTGCGGCTCCAGGCGAACAGGGTGAATCCCAACGCGCCCAGCATGCAGCAGAGGAAGATCAGTGATTTGCGGTCGCCTTTTTTATCCGAACGGCCGGCGAGAAACTGGCTGACCAGAATGCCGATCACCGCGCTGCCGGTAAAGAATAGCCCGACCAGCGCCGGCCGCACCTTGACTTCGGTTTCCAGAAACAGGCTCAGCGTCGGGGTTTGCAACGCGCCGGCGATACCGGTCAGGAAGGCCACCGCCAAAAAGGCCAGCGAAGTGAGATCGGGCGTGCGTCGCGTTACTGCGGATGAAGTCGGCATGGCGGTTGATAATTCGTCGAAAAAGGGAGCTCGCGCGCATCATACGCCCGTTGAAAAGAAACGCAAACCGCTATCCCTCGGCGCAGAGTAAGCGACTCTGTCGCGCGGCGACGAGAAAAAAGGGGCGCGCCGCGCCCCCTTGCTTGCCGGTAAATCAGGCGCCTTGCGGCACCGCGTGTGCGGTATTTTTCAGCGCCGGCCCCTGATATTTCTCGATCTGCAGCTGCGCCATCTGCCCGCAGTTGCCCTGCGCCAGGCTGGAAGAGCCGATGTCGAAGGTCAGGCAGTTGACGTTGCCGTTCTTGCACAGCGAGCTGGGCTGCGCCGGATCGGCCGGATCGAACCAGGCGCCTTCGCTGATGCGCACCACGCCGGGCCGCACGTCTTCGCTGACCACCGCCCCCACCAGGATCTGGCCGCGATCGTTAAACGCCCGCACCAGATCGCCGCCGGTGATGCCGCGCGGCTGCGCGTCCTGCGGGTGGATCAGGATCGCCTCACGATCCGCCACCGCGTATTTCTTGCGCAGCGGCGTATTGTCGAGCTGGGAATGCAGCCGATTGGTCGGGTGCGCGGTATTGAGCGATAGCGGATACTTGGCCGCTTCCGGCCCGCGATACCACTCGTGCGGCGGCATCCAGGTCGGGATGCCGGGGCAATCCGCATAATGCATTTTGGCGATGGCGTCGGAGTAGATCTCGATCTTGCCCGACGGCGTGCCCAGCGGGTTCAGCAGCGGGTTGTCGCGATAGTCGGCAAAGCGCACCCACTGCTTATTGGCCTCCGGCACCGGGAAACGCACGTAGTTGTTGGATTGCCAGAACATGTCGAACGGCGGCAGCGCCACCCGCGCGGCGCGCGCCTGGTTTTTCATGTCGTCGTACATGCCTTTCAGCCACTGGGTTTCGTCCTTGCCTTCGGTAAAGGCTTCCTGCACGCCCAGCCTGGCCGCCATCGCCGAGAAGATGTCGAAGTCGCTGCGCGATTCGTGCTGCGGCGGCACGCATTGATGCATCGGGAACACGTAGAGCTGCGAATAGTCGCCGCCCATTTCCAGATCGTTGCGCTCGTAGCTGGTGGTGGCCGGCAGCACGATATCGGCATGCTTGGCGGTGGCGGTCCAGTAAGGCTCGTTGACCACGATGGTGTCCGGCCGCTGCCAGGCTTTGACCAGGTTATTGGTGTCCTGATGCTGGTGGAAGGTGTTGCCGCCCGCCACATACACCATTTTCACCTCGGGGTAGGTGACCTTGGCGCCGTTGAAGTCGATGGTTTTGCCCGGATTGCTCAGGCATTCGGCGATGCGCGCCACCGGGATCGGCGCCGGCGAGTTCTTCGGCGCATTGCCGGCGGAGATGCCGGCGATGATGCCGCCCTTGGCGGTCGGGCTGCCGCCGGACGAATAGTGGTAGCTGAAGCCGAAGCCGCCGCCCGGCAGGCCGATTTGGCCGAGCATCGCCGCCACCGTCACCAACAGCCAGTGCTGCTGTTCGCCGTGGTGCTGACGCTGAATGCCCCAGCCGCCCATGATCATGGTGCGGCTCTTCGCCATCTCGCGCGCCAACGCGCGCAGCGTGTCGGCATCGACGCCGCTGATGTCGGCCGCCCATTCGGCGGTTTTCGCCACGCCGTCGTTCTCGCCCAGCAGGTAGGCCTGGAACTTGTCGAAGCCGACGGTATAGGTTTTCAGGAAGTCCGGGTTATGCAGCTTCTCGGTCAGCAGCGTGTGGGCGATGCCGATCAGCATGGCGCCGTCGGTGTAAGGGCGCGGGGCGATCCACTGCGCATTGACGAACTTGGCGCTGTCATTGTGCACCGGATCGATGCTGATCACCCGGGTGCCTTTCTTCTTCAGCGCTTCGAAGCCGGTCTGGCCGACGTGATCCGGCACGTTCCAGCTGTTCTTCAGCGTGACCATCGGGTTGCAGCCCCACAGGATCACCAACTCGCTGTTTTCGATCACGTTCGGCCAGGCGGTCTGCTGTTCGTAGACCTCCATCGAACCGACCACGTGCGACATGATCACCTGCGCCGCGCCGGTGGAGTAGTCGCCGGCGTAGCCGAGGAAACCACCGGTCAGGTTCATCAGGCGCTGCAGCAGCGTGCGGCTGTTGTGCAGCATGCCGACGCTTTTCCAGCCGTAAGAACCGGCGTAGATCGACTGCGGGCCGTGATCTTTCTGCAGGCGAACGATCTCATTGCACACCAGCTCGGTCGCTTTGTCCCAGCTGACGCGCACCCACTCATCGCGGCCGCGCAGCTCGGTGCGGCTGCCGGGGCCGCCTTCCAGCCAGCTTTTGCGCACCATCGGGTATTTGATGCGGTTCTCGGCGTGCACCTGATAAGGCGCCATGGTGATCAGCTCATTGGGATACGGATCGTCCTGCACCGGCTGCACGCCGACCATCTTGCCGTCCTGCACGATGGCCTCAAACGCGCCCCAGTGGGCGCCGGTCAGGATGCCTTTTTGCGCCTGACGCAAGACGATGAACTGCGGCAGCGCTTCGCTGATGGCCTGCGCCAGCGCCGCTTTGGGCCATAAGCCCGCCAGCAGCGGGGCGGCGGTCAGCGCGGCGGCGCCGGTCAGGAAGCGGCGGCGGCTCATTTTTAACGGTTGTTGGTTGCTCATTGCGCTTCTCCCTTAAAGCTTGGCCGGTGCGGCAGGTGGCATGTCGCTGGCGTGTTTTTGTACGTATTGCGTCAGCACGCGCAGCTGTTCCTGCGTCAGCGAGGTGCGCGGCGCCATGCCTTTGATGACGCCGATCCATTGGTTGGCGTTGAAGCGATCGAGCGCGGTCAGCCCGTGGCAGCCGGTGCAGTTGGTCGACATCATGTCCGCGGCGTAACGCCAGATTTTTTGCTGATCGTCGATCAGCTGCTTGCGCGGCAGCCACACCTGCAAAGAAACCTGATGCCAGACTAGGCCGGTTTCCGCATCGGTCTGAGTCGACGCGGTCTTCAGCTGTTGGCGCGCGTCCTCACCCAGCAGCACGCTGAGGATGCGCTTGCCCTGCGCGGCGTAAAACACTTCGCTGACGCCGTCTTGCTGCCAGCCGCTCACGGTGGCCAGCACCTTGTCGCCCTCCTGTTTCACCACCTGCACTTCGGTGGACGGCATCAGGTTGCCGGCGTTATGGCTGTCGTCCGCGCCGAGGAAGAACGGTTCGGTGGCGATGGTGTAGAGGGTGGTGGCGCCCGGGGCGGTCAACGCCGCGGCCTTCGCCAGCTCGGCGGCGCCGGCCTGGGTTTCGCCGCTCATGTCCGGCAGGATGTGGGCCACGCCCTTATGGCAGTCGATGCAGGTCTCGCCCTGTTTGATCGCCACCGGGTGCTGCAGGCGCGCCTCAGGGCGCTGGGCGGTGATGTCCATGGCGTCGTAGCTGTGGCAGGAGCGGCAGGTGGCCGAGTCGTTCTCTTTCAGCGTTTTCCAGACCGACTGCGCCATCGCCAGCTTGTGCGCTTCGTATTTTTCCGGCGTATCGATGGTGCCGACCATCTCGCCGTAAATGTCTTTCACCGCGCGGATCTTGGTCCACAGGTAGTCGATCGGCTGATGGGGCACGTGGCAGTCGGCGCACTCGGCGCGGATGCCCTTGGTGTTTTGGAAGTGGACGCTGCCCTGATATTCGGCCAGCGGCTGTTGCATGGTGTGGCAGGAAACGCAGAAGGCGGTATCGCTGGTTTTATGGAAGACGGTGGCAGTCCCGGCCAACAGCGCCGCGCCGAGGATAATCCCCAGCAGCAAAAGCCATAGCCATCCCCACCGGCGCTTTTTTTCAAAGCCAGTCAGTTTTTTGCTCATGGTAAACCCGCTTATAATTATGAATTTAAAATAAAATCTTGCCAAAAGGCCACCGACCGGAGGTCAGAATGCCACGTCGATTGCAGGGGTAATGATAGAAGAGGGTTAACCCTATAGGGTTATCCGTAGTCAAAAAAATGGCATATATCGCAAAAAATAGCGTTATATTCTATTTTATATAGCGGTGGGCGGCGCAGCACGCGCTCGCGATGGGTCAGGCCGTGGGCAGATAGGCCTGGCCGCTCAACCACAGGCGGATCGCCGTGCGGCTGGCTTCGAAATGGGGTTCCGGCAGGGCGTCCGGCGCGCACCAGCGCCATTCGGCGCATTTCTCGGGCTCTTTCAGCTCGGCGTTGCCGCCGGGGTGATCCACCTGCAGGCAGATAGACACGGTGTGTTTGCCTTCGGCGCGCCAGGTTTGCAGATTGTTGCTGACGCCAACGAAGCGCGGCGGATCGATAAGCAACCCGGTTTCTTCGGCGATTTCGCGCTGGGCGCACTGCTCGAAGGTTTCACCGGCATCCAGATGCCCGCCGGGGATCGACCAAAAGGGCGCGTGGGAGCCGCAGCGTTTACCCAACAAAATCTCGCCTTGAGGGTTGACGATGATCACCCCGACGCCCGTCACTACGTTCATGCTTTTCTCCGTCAGCAAAGTTTCAGCACAGTATGTCATTTTGCTCCGGCGCTGACCAATGCGCCGATGAAAGTGTGCGTAAGCTCAAAAATCTGCAATGGCGAAAGGGAGAAAGCTTGCTTTCGTCTTGTGCAGCTCACACACTACTTGAAACGTTTCAGCGTTGTCCGGCCGCTTGTGGCGAACGGATAACGCTCCTTTTTCTCAATGAAGCTGAAACGATTCAATTCAGCAGGAGAGGAGAATCATGTTCCAGTTGTCACCGCAAGACATTCATCTGGGCGCCGTTGCCGACGGTAAGCAAGAGGCCATCCGCCTGGTGGCCGCCGCCCTGACCGACGCCGGCTGCGTCAGCGCCGGCTACGTGGACGGCATGCTGCAGCGCGAACTGCAGACGTCCACCTATCTGGGTAACGGCATCGCCATTCCGCACGGCACCACCGATACTCGCGATCTGGTGTTGAAAACCGGCGTGCAGGTGTTCCAGTTCCCGCAGGGCATTGCGTGGGGCGAAGGCCAGACCGCCTATGTGGCGATCGGCATCGCCGCCCGCTCCGACGAGCATTTGGCGCTGCTGCGCCAGCTCACTCACGTCCTGAGCGATGACAGCGTGGCGGAGCGGCTGGCGCAAACCACCTCTGCGGAGGAACTGCGCAGCCTGCTGATGGGCGAACAGCAGAGCGCCGAATTCCAGNTCGACGTCTCGCTGATTGCGCTCGACGTCGCCGCCGACAGCCTGATGACGCTGCAGGCGCTGAACGCCGGCCGGCTGCAAAAGGCCGGCGCGGTCAACGCGCAGTTCGTCAGTGATGTCATCACCCGCAAGCCGCTGAACCTGGGGCAGGGCATCTGGCTGAGCGACAGCGTCGAAGGCAACCTGGCCAGCGCGGCCACCGTCAGCCGCCCGGCGCAGGCTTTCGTGGAAGACGGCGAGCCGGTGGCGCTGCTGCTGACGGTGTCGGTCGCCGACGCGCAGCCGCTGGCGGTGCTCAACTACCTCAGCGATCTGCTGCTGGCCAGTAAAGCTGAACGTTTGCTGAAGACGGATGCCGCCGGGGTGCTGGCGCTGCTGACCAGTGAAGTGGCTGAGGAAAGCAGCGTGCTGAGCGCCGAATTCGTGATCCGCAACGAGCATGGTCTGCACGCGCGGCCGGGCACGGCGCTGGTCAACGTGATCAAAAGTTTCAACAGTGACATCACCGTCACCAACCTGGACGGCAGCGGCAAGCCGGCCAACGGGCGCAGCCTGATGAAGGTGGTGGCGCTGGGCGTGAAGAAAGGGCATCACCTGCGCTTTACCGCCAATGGAGAAGATGCTGAAGCCGCGCTGAAGGCGATAGGCGAAGCGATTAATGAAGGACTGGGCGAGGGCGCAGCATGAGCAGAAGAGTAGCAACGATCACCCTGAACCCGGCGTACGATCTGGTGGGTTTCTGCCCGCAGATCGAGCGCGGGGAAGTCAACCGGGTAAAAACCGCCGGCCTGCACGCCGCCGGTAAGGGCATCAACGTCGCCAAGGTGTTGAAGGATTTGGGCATCGACGTCACCGTCGGCGGCTTCCTGGGCAAAGACAATCAGGACGGTTTCCAGCTGCTGTTCAGCGATCTGGGGATCGCCAACCGCTTTCAGGTGGTGCCGGGGCGCACCCGCATCAACGTCAAGCTGACGGAAAAAGACGGCGAAGTGACCGATTTCAACTTCTCCGGCTTCGAAGTGACGCCGCAGGACTGGGATCGCTTCGTCAGCGACTCGCTGAGCTGGCTGGGCCAATTTGACATGGTGGCGGTGAGCGGCAGCCTGCCGGCCGGCGTCGATCCCGACGCCTTTACCGACTGGATGACCCAGCTGCGCGCGAAGTGCCCGTGCATCATTTTCGACAGCAGCCGCGAAGCGCTGGTCGCCGGGCTGAAGGCCTCGCCGTGGCTGGTCAAACCGAACCGCCGCGAGCTGGAAATCTGGGCCGGTCGCCCGCTGCCGACGCTGGCGGACGTGGTCGAGGCCGCGCATGCGCTGCGCGAGCAGGGCATCGCCCACGTGGTTATCTCCCTTGGCGCGGAAGGCGCGCTGTGGGTTAACGCATCCGGCGCCTGGATCGCCAAACCGCCGTCCTGTGAGGTGGTCAGCACCGTGGGCGCCGGCGATTCGATGGTAGGCGGCCTGATTTACGGCCTGCTGATGCGCGAATCCAGCGAACACACTCTGCGTCTGGCCACGGCGGTAGCGGCGCTGGCGGTCAGCCAGAGCAACGTCGGCGTGACCGATCGTCCCCAGTTGGCCGCGATGATGGCGCGCGTCGATCTGAAACCTTTCAATCAATAGCAGGAGGCAGAATGAAAACGCTGCTGATGGTAGACAGTTCGCTGGGGCAGGCCCGTGGCCACCTGGCGAAACGCATGCTGGAGGCCGCCGTGGCCAAAACCGGCCTGACGCTGGTCGAGTCGCTGCAGGACGCCGAACTGGTGGCGGTGGCGGGGCAGGCTGCCCCTGCTGACGCCGGGCTGAACGGCAAATTGGTGTATGTGGGCGATGTAGAACAGGCGGTGCGTGAACCGGACGCTTTTCTGGCGCGCGCCAGGGCCGAAGCTGAAACCTATCAGGCGCCGCAGGCGGCGGCGCCGGTGAAAGCCGATGGGCAAAAACGCATCGTGGCGATCACCGCTTGCCCAACCGGCGTGGCGCACACCTTTATGGCGGCCGAAGCCATTGAAAGTGAAGCGAAGAAACGCGGCTGGTGGGTGAAAGTGGAAACGCGCGGCTCCGTGGGCGCCGGTAACGCCATCACCCCGGAAGAAGTGGCGGCGGCGGATCTGGTGATCGTCGCGGCGGACATCGAGGTGGATCTGGACAAGTTTGCCGGTAAACCGATGTATCGTACTTCCACCGGCCTGGCGCTGAAGAAAACCGCGCAGGAACTGGACAAGGCGCTGGCCGAAGCTGAAGTGTTCCAGCCGCAGCAGCGCGGCGGCGCGGCGCCGGCGGCGAAGAAGAAAGAGGGCAACGGCCCGTATCGTCACCTGCTGACCGGCGTGTCCTACATGCTGCCGATGGTGGTGGCCGGCGGCCTGTGTATCGCGCTGTCTTTCGTGTTCGGCATCAAGGCGTTTGAAGTCAAAGGCACGTTGGCGGCGGCGCTGATGCAGATCGGCGGCGGCTCCGCCTTCGCGCTGATGGTGCCGGTGTTGGCCGGTTTCATCGCCTTTTCCATCGCGGATCGTCCGGGCCTGACGCCGGGCCTGATCGGCGGCATGCTGGCGGTGAGCACCGGCGCCGGGTTCCTCGGCGGCATCATCGCCGGTTTCCTGGCGGGTTACGTCGCCAAGGCGATCAGCAGCAAGCTGCGTCTGCCGCAGAGTATGGAAGCGCTGAAGCCCATCTTGATCATTCCGCTGGTGGCCAGCCTGATCACCGGTCTCATCATGATTTACGTGGTCGGCACGCCGGTGGCGAAAATCATGGAAGGTCTGACCCATTGGCTGCAATCGCTGGGCACCGCCAACGCCGTACTGCTGGGGGCAATCCTCGGCGGCATGATGTGCACCGACATGGGCGGCCCGGTGAACAAAGCGGCCTATGCATTCGGCGTGGCGCTGCTCAGTTCCTCGGTGTATGCGCCGATGGCGGCAATCATGGCGGCGGGCATGGTGCCACCGCTGGCGATGGGTCTGGCGACGCTGCTGGCGCGCCGCAAGTTCCCGAAATCCGAACAGGAAGGCGGCAAGGCGGCGTTGGTGCTGGGGCTGTGCTTCATCACCGAAGGGGCGATTCCGTTCGCCGCCCGCGATCCGATGCGCGTGCTGCCGTGCTGCATCGCCGGCGGGGCGCTGACCGGCGCGCTGTCGATGGCGTTCGGCGCCAAACTGATGGCGCCGCACGGCGGGCTGTTTGTGCTGTTGATCCCAGGCGCGATTTCGCCGGTGCTGCTGTACCTGGTGGCGATCGCCGCCGGCACGCTGTTGGCCGGGGTGGCTTATGCCCTGCTGAAACGTGCTGAAGTACCGGCGGCCAGCGTGGCGTAACGGCGATCCAGCCATAAAAAAACCGGAGCCCAGGCTCCGGTTTTGTCGTTTGGGCGCCGCGTTACTGCTGCGCCTTCAGCCAGGCGATCTCTTCCGCCCAGATGTCCGGGTTTACCGTTTCCAGAATCAGCGGGATATTGTCGAAACGCGGATCGCGCATGATGTAGCTGAACACCGTTTTGCCGATGTTGCCTTCCCCCAGGCTGTGGTGGCGGTCGACGCGGCTGTTGAACTCGCTCTTGGCATCGTTCAGGTGCATGCCGCGCAGGTAATTGAAGCCGACGATGTCGCCCAACTGCTTGAAGGTATGCTCGCAGTCTTCTTCGGTACGGAGATCGTACCCGGCGGCGAAGGCGTGGCAGGTGTCGATGCAGACGCCGACGCGGCTTTTGTCTTCCACGCCGTCGATGATCGCCGCCAGGTGTTCGAATTTGAAGCCCAGGTTGCTGCCCTGGCCGGCGGTGTTCTCGATCACCGCCGTCACGCCGGCGGTTTTGTCCAGCGCGATATTGATCGATTCGGCGATGCGCGCCAGGCATTTGTCTTCATCGATTTGCAGCAGGTGGCTGCCGGGGTGGAAGTTCAGCAGCGTCAGCCCCAGCTGTTCGCAGCGCTGCAGTTCGTCGATAAACGCCTCGCGCGATTTTTCCAACGCCTCGGTCACCGGGTGGCCCAGGTTGATCAGGTAGCTGTCGTGCGGCAGGATCTGCCCCGGCCCGAAGCCGTACTGGGCGCAGGCGCTCTTGAACTTATCGATAACGTCGGCGGCCAGCGGCGCGGCCTTCCATTGACGCTGATTTTTGGTGAACAGGGCGAACGCGGTCGCCTCCAATTCGTGCGCGCGGATAACCGCCTGATCCACGCCGCCTGACGCGCTGACATGTGCACCGACAAACTTCATCTTCATTCTCCTGTGTTATCGGTGACATTATGGCATTGATGGCGGGCGGATTGAATGGCGAAAAGCGGCGGCCCGCCGAAGCGGGCCGCCGAGGGCGATTACAGCAGGTGTTGCACCAGTTGGTTTATCGCGCCGCCGCCGACCAGCAGCCAGACGAACAGCAGCGTCGCCAACAGAATCGGTTTCACCCCGGCCTGGCGCACGGCGCTGATGTGGGTGGTCAACCCCAGCGCCGCCATCGCCATCGCCAGCATCCAGGTGTCGGCGGTGATCAGATGGCGCACCAGCGTGGCCGGCAGCAGGTTGAAGGAGTTCAGCCCGGCGACGGCGATAAACAGCACGGCGAACCACGGAATGGTGATGGCGGATTTTTCCGCCTTGCCTGCGCTGCCGCGGCTGATGTAGCCCGACAGCAGCAGCAGGAACGGCGCCAGCATCATCACGCGGATCATCTTGGCGATCACCGCCGCATTTTCGGCGTCCGGCCCGATGGCGTGCCCGGCGGCGACCACCTGAGCCACTTCGTGAATGGTGGAGCCGGCGTAGATGCCGAAGGTTTCCTGGCTGAACGGCAGCCACTGGAAGTGTTCATTCAACTGATACAGCCACGGGTAAACGAAGATAGCCAGGGTGCCGAACACCACCACGGTCGAGACCGCTACCGCCACTTTGCTGGAATCGGCCTTCAGCACCGGCTCGGTGGCCATCACCGCCGCCGCGCCGCAAATGCTGCTGCCGGCGCCGATCAGTATCGCGGTCTGGCTGTCGATGCCGAACACTTTCTTGCCGAGCCAACAGGCCAGCAGGAAGGTGGTGATCAGGGTCAGCGCGTCGATGATAATGCCGCTGGCGCCCACGTCGGCGATCTGCTGAAAGGTCAGCCGGAAGCCGTAAAGAATAATCCCCAAACGCAGCAGGCGCTGTTTGGCCAGCTGCACGCCGCCGTGACAAACGGTTTGCCAGCGGGGGTACAGCGTGTTGCCCACCAGAATGCCGAGCAGGATCGCCAGCGTCAACGCCCCCAGCCCCAGCTCCGCCACCCAGGGAATATCGCCGGCCCAGACGGCCAGCGCGGTGAGCGCGCCGGTCAGCGCCAGCCCCGGCACCAGCCGCGGCAGGCCGAACAGCGGAAAGCGTCGCTCGGGGTAAGTGTGAGTGGTATCAGTCGCCATAAAAGTCAGTCCTTCAGTCTGTTTCTTGCTGTTAAGAGTACGTTTGGGCTGAATAAAAGAGAAATTGATTATATATTTATAACCTATCTGAATAAGTGGTATTGCGTCAGGCATTGGCATAAAGTCGCATTGCGGCTAGGGTGAGGTGGAGCGGCAAGCCGCCGTCAACTTTCCAACTGAACAGGAGCAGGCGATGGATACCGACGATCAACGCAGAGAGCAGGTAGATCAGGAAGTGGGGCGCGCGGTGCGGCGGTTGATTGAAGAAAACAAGGCGATCGACCGCGACCATCTCGTGGCGATGCTGCAATTGATACAGCGGGACGAAGCCGGCACGCCGCGCGAGGCGGCGCTGGCCGCGGCGGCGCAGCTGGTCGCCTTGGGCAAGTAGCGCGTCGAACTGGCCGCAAACGGGGTAGCCTGGCCGGGCTACCCACATCATGTTGACATTAATTTTGCGGTTCTCTGGCAGAACCCTTTTTCAATACCGGGACGGCTATGCATATCACGTTGCGTCAACTGGAAGTCTTCACCGAAGTGCTGAAAAGCGGTTCGACCACTCAGGCCTCGGTGGTGCTGGCGCTGTCGCAGTCGGCGGTCAGCGCGGCGCTGGCGGATCTGGAGGGGCAACTGGGCGTGCAGCTGTTCGATCGCGTCGGCAAACGGCTGGTGATCAACGAACACGGTCGGTTGCTGTATCCCAAGGCGCTGGCGCTGCTGGAGCAGGCGGGGGAGATCGAGCAGCTGTTTCGCCATGACGGGGGGGCGCTGCGCATCGCCGCCAGCAGCACCATCGGCAACTACATGCTGCCGGAGATGATCGCCCGTTACCGCCGGGACTTTCCGGCCACGCCGCTGGAGCTGAACGTTGGCAACAGCCAGGACGTGATCGTGGCGGTGGCGGATTTCCGCGTCGATCTGGGGCTGATCGAAGGGCCTTGCCATATGCCGGAGCTGGTGACGCAGCCGTGGCTGGAGGATGAGCTGGTGGTGTTCGCCGCGCCGGACAATCCCTTAACCCGCCAGCCGCCGACGCTGGAGGCGCTGGCGAATGCGCCTTGGATCCTGCGCGAGCGCGGTTCGGGCACCCGCGAGGTGCTGGATCACCTGCTGCTGGCGCACCTGCCGCACTTCCAGCTGGTGATGGAGCTCGGCAACTCGGAGGCGATCAAGCATGCGGTGCGGCACGGTATCGGCATCAGTTGCCTGTCGCGGCGCGTGGTGGCGGAGCAGTTGGCCAGTGGCGCGCTGGTGGAACTGCCGGTGCCGCTGCCGCCGCTGCGGCGCACCCTGTACCTGATCCGCCATCGGCAAAAGCACATTTCCAACGCCTTGCAGCGTTTTCTCAGCTATTGCGCGCTGTAATCGACAGCGCGTCACGTCTTCTATCGCCGCGCAGGCAAAAGAAAGCATAAAAACCTGCGCGCGCTCACATTAATGAGAGTAAGTAAGGCCATAAGGGCCGCGGCTAATAATTGCCTCTGAATTATGAAGCTATCTTATATCGGTGCAATGTTGCTAGTTCACCGGCGGGTATTTGTTACAATCCGCCCTCATTTTTCGAAGAGCAGATAGATAGGGAACGAATGGCTCAGCAGGATATAAAAACATCGGGGCAGCAAGCTCCCGGATTGCGCCGCGAGCTGAAAGCCCGGCATTTGACCATGATCGCCATCGGCGGCTCCATCGGCACCGGCCTGTTTGTCGCCTCGGGCGCCACGGTTTCTCAGGCCGGCCCCGGCGGGGCGCTGCTGTCTTACGCTCTGATCGGTTTGATGGTGTACTTCCTGATGACCAGTCTGGGCGAACTGGCGGCCTTTATGCCGGTCTCCGGTTCATTCTCCACCTACGGCGCCAAATACGTGGAAGAAGGCTTCGGCTTCGCACTGGGCTGGAACTACTGGTACAACTGGGCGGTGACCATCGCCGTTGACCTGGTGGCTTCGCAATTGGTGATGAGCTACTGGTTCCCGGACACTCCCGGCTGGGTTTGGAGCGCGCTGTTCCTCGGCCTGATGTTCCTGCTGAACTACATTTCGGTGAAAGGGTTCGGCGAGGCGGAATACTGGTTCGCGCTGATCAAGGTCAGCACCGTGATTATTTTCATCGCCGTCGGCGTGCTGATGATTGTCGGCATTCTGAAAGGCGGCGAGCATGCCGGCTGGCAGAACTGGACCATTGGGGATGCGCCGTTCGCCGGCGGCTTCTCGGCGATGATCGGCGTGGCCATGATCGTCGGCTTCTCGTTCCAGGGCACCGAGCTCATCGGTATCGCGGCCGGCGAATCGGAGAATCCGGGTAAAAACATCCCACGCGCAGTGCGTCAGGTGTTCTGGCGTATCCTGCTGTTCTATATCTTCGCCATTCTGATCATCAGCCTGATCATTCCGTACACCGATCCGAGCCTGCTGCGCAACGACGTGAAAGACATCAGCGTCAGCCCGTTCACCCTGGTGTTCCAGCATGCCGGCCTGTTGTCGGCGGCGGCGGTCATGAACGCGGTGATCCTGACGGCGGTGCTGTCGGCCGGTAACTCGGGCATGTACGCATCGACCCGCATGCTGTACACCCTGGCTTCGGAAGGCAAGGCGCCGCGCATTTTCGCCAAGCTGTCGAAAGGCGGCGTGCCGCGCAACGCGCTGTACGCGACCTGCGTGGTGGCCGGCCTGTGCTTCCTGACCTCGATGTTCGGCAACCAGTCGGTTTACCTGTGGCTGCTGAATACCTCGGGCATGACCGGTTTCATCGCCTGGTTGGGCATCGCTATCAGCCACTACCGTTTCCGTCGCGGTTACATGCTGCAGGGGCGCGATCTGAACGATTTGCCGTACCGTTCCGGGTTCTTCCCGCTGGGGCCGATCTTCGCCTTCGTGCTGTGCCTGATCATTACCCTGGGCCAGAACTACCAGGCCTTCCTGCAAGATAAGATCGACTGGTATGGCGTGACCGCGACCTACATCGGCATTCCGCTGTTCCTGCTGATTTGGTTTGGTTACAAGCTGTCGCAAGGCACCCGTGTCGTGAAGTACAGCGAGATGGAATTCCCGAAGATGGACGTGAAGTAATTTTCGGTGAGTGACACGCGGCGGGGGGCTCCCGCCGCGTTTTGTTTTACTTTTTCCCGCCTTTGGCTTCCGCCAGCGCCTGCTGCGCCGAGCTCATCAAACTCTCTACCGTCGTGTAATTCTGCGTCAGCGCCACAATGCCGGCGTTAAGCCGCATGTTCACCTCGCCGAACGCGCCAAAATCGTAGGGCGCCTCCAGCGGTGGCACAATGCGCGCCAGGAACTCGCTTTCCGCGCCGTAGGGCAGATCGTGCACCAGAATCAGAAACTGGCCGCCGGTGTAGCGGCAGACGTAGTCGCTCGGGCGGATCAGCGTTTTGAGGCGCTCGCCGACGGTGCGCAGCACGTCGTCGCCGATCTGGACGCCGTGGCTTTGGTAGAGCGCCGCCAGCGGGCCGAATTCAAGAATGAACAGGTGGGAGATCGGCTGCGCCGTTCCGGGACGGCAGATGCTGCGCATCACCGTCTCGCCGCCTGCGCGGTTGAGAAAGCCGGTCAGGCGATCGCGGTGCGACGCCTGCTGCTTCTCCCACGCCAGCGTGACGTGCTGCACCAGCTGGCGGTGGTAGCGCGCGATCATGCCGTGGGCCAGCACCAGCCACAGCGGCGCGAGGTCCGCCAGGACAAACAGGTTTTGCACGCGCGACAGCGGCGCCGCCAGCAGGTAGGGCAGCGTCAGCGCGATCACCTCAAGCAGTGCGAAGCGCGGGGCGGCGGCGTGGCGCTGCATCAGCCAGCAGGCCAGGGCGGTAATGGTCAGGCCGGCGAACAGGATCAGCACGAAGCGGCCCGACAGCATCGCCAGCGCGGCGCTGGCGCCAACCAGCAGCGCCCACAACAACACTGTCACCAGCATGGCGTTCGGCCAGGCGGGTTGGCGCCTTTGCGCCAACCTGGCGCGCCCGGCGGTCAACAGCAGCAACAGCAGCAGCAGGCCGATACCGACCAGCGGTTGGTTCAGCCAGGCGAACCCCGCCAACAGCGCGGCCGGCCCCACGGCATTCAGCCAGGGGGTGAGAGGAGAGGGCGTCAGCGTGAGACGCAGCTGGCGTTGAAACGGTTCGTCATCGGCGTGCAGCGGGCTGTGCAACAGCCAGTTCAGCAGCGCCGGGCGTTTGGGCGTTACCGCCGGAGATGGACTTCTCATTACAGCCTCGTCAATAAGGCCGCTCTTGCGGCGGCCTGAAAGTTTTTTGCACGCGCGGTGCTGTGGTTTTGGATTCTATGTGGTTTTGCCGCTATTTGTCAGAGTCTGGTCGGATCAGGAATAATTTTCAGAATAATTAACCTACTGGCCGTTGGCGGGGGAAAGCGTGGTGGTTTGAAAAATGGCGAGAAAAAACAAATTATTACATTTCGACAACGCTGTTTTCACCTATTGATATGATTGATAAGTATTATCGTTTGTTTTATTGTGGGCGGCTGCGCACAGGCGGTCGCCGCGCGCTTTCCGGTTTACGGCGGACGCCTTCGCGCCGCTGTCATGATGGTTGTAACAGGTATCTTAACGAATGAGCGTATCCACCGATCCCATGACTGACGCCAAGGGGCAACCCAACGCCGGCGTGATGGGGCGTTATCAGCATATTCTTCGCCATCGCCTGTTGATGATGGGCGTGTTGGCACTGGCGATCCTGGGCTCGCTGCTGCTGGATTTCACCATGGGGCCGTCCGGCCTGTCGCTGTCCTCCTTATGGCAAACGCTGCTTGACCCCGCCGCGGCCGATGCCGGCACGCGGGTGATCG
>NZ_JVEL01000604.1:0-9201 GCF_001076875.1 Serratia sp. 506_PEND | reverse complement strand
CCGCCGGCGATATGCCGGTGCGTTTCGCGCCGCAGGCCGAGCAACAGCTGCAGCAACATCAGGCGCGCTACCCGCAATTAAGGCGTTTTATCAGCCAGGTGCTGGCGCAAGACCCCCGTCCCGCCTATCGTAAAGGAGAGGACGTCGAACGGGATTACGCCGTCTGGCTGTTGGATTTCAACGTGCGCTGGCGCGTCGTGGACGGCCACACCGAAGTGTTGGCGCTCGACCCGCGTTAAAATTCCGCCGCCTCTCTTTTGGCGACCCGCTCGCGCTGGTAAACTAAACCACTTTTGTCACTTTTGGCCGCCACTCTGGCAGCCCGATGCAATTTGCAGTTCTAACGGAACCAAAACACCATGCGTACTAGCCAATATCTGCTCTCCACACTGAAGGAGACACCTGCCGACGCCGAAGTGATCAGCCACCAGCTGATGCTGCGCGCCGGGATGATCCGCAAGCTGGCCTCCGGTCTTTACACCTGGCTGCCGACCGGCCTGCGCGTTCTGAAGAAGGTTGAAAACATCGTTCGCG
The DNA here is from genome assembly GCF_001076875.1 of Serratia sp. 506_PEND. Taxonomy (NCBI): domain Bacteria; kingdom Pseudomonadati; phylum Pseudomonadota; class Gammaproteobacteria; order Enterobacterales; family Yersiniaceae; genus Serratia; species Serratia sp. 506_PEND. Next base: position 8,667 of record NZ_JVEL01000604.1, on the reverse strand, counting down.
AAGAAATGAACAATGCTAACGCGATCGAAGTGTCCATGCCGGTGGTTCAGCCTGCCGATCTGTGGCAGGAAAGCGGCCGTTGGGAGCAATACGGCCCCGAGCTGCTGCGCTTCGTCGACCGCGGCGATCGTCCGTTCGTGCTGGGCCCGACGCATGAAGAAGTGATCACCGATCTGATCCGCAACGAGATCAGCTCGTACAAGCAGCTGCCGCTGAACTTCTTCCAGATCCAGACCAAGTTCCGTGATGAAGTGCGCCCACGTTTCGGCGTGATGCGCTCCCGTGAGTTCCTGATGAAGGATGCCTACTCCTTCCACACCTCACAGGAGTCTCTGCAGGAGACTTACGACGCGATGTACGAAGCGTACAGCAAAATCTTCAGCCGCATGGGCCTGGATTTCCGCCCGGTGCAGGCCGATACCGGCTCGATCGGCGGCAGCGCCTCGCACGAATTCCAGGTGCTGGCGCAAAGCGGTGAAGACGATATCGTGTTCTCCACCGGTTCCGACTTCGCCGCCAACATCGAGCTGGCGGAAGCGGTCGCGCCGGCAGAGCCGCGCGCGGCGGCCAGCGAAGCGCTGCGCCTGGTGGATACGCCGAACGCCAAAACCATCGCCGAGCTGGTCGAGCAATTCCAGCTGCCGGTGGAAAAAACCGTGAAGACGCTGATGGTGCGCGCCACCGAAGAGAGCGGCCACAAGCTGGTCGCCCTGCTGGTGCGCGGCGATCACGAGCTGAACGAAGTCAAGGCAGAGAAGCTGGCGCAGGTTGCCGCGCCGCTGACCTTCGCCACCGAAGAAGAAATTCGCGCCATCGTCGGCGCCGGCCCGGGTTCACTCGGCCCGGTCAACCTGCCGATGCCGGTGGTAGCCGACCGCAGCGTGGCGGCGATGAGCGACTTTGGCGCCGGCGCCAACGTTGACGGCAAACACTACTTCGGCATCAACTGGGAGCGCGATCTGCCGCTGCCGCAGGTGGCCGATATCCGTAACGTGGTGGAAGGCGACGCCAGCCCGGATGGTCAGGGCACGCTGCTGATCAAACGCGGCATCGAAGTGGGCCATATCTTCCAGCTCGGCACCAAGTACTCGGAAGCGATGAAAGCGACCGTGCAGGGTGAAGACGGCCGCAACCAGGTGCTGACCATGGGTTGCTACGGCATCGGGGTCACGCGCGTCGTGGCCGCCGCCATCGAGCAGAACCACGACGAACGCGGCATCATCTGGCCGGACGCCATCGCGCCGTTCCAGGTAGCGATCCTGCCGATGAACATGCACAAGTCGTTCCGCGTGCAGGCGCTGGCGGAAGAGCTGTACAACACCCTGCGCTCCCACGGCATCGATGTGATCCTCGATGACCGCAAAGAGCGTCCGGGCGTGATGTTCGCGGATATGGAGCTGATCGGCGTGCCGCACTCTATCGTCATCGGTGACCGCAACCTCGACAACGAAGAGATCGAGTACAAGAACCGCCGCGTCGGCGAGAAGCAAATGATCAAAACCGGCGAAATCGTTGATTTCCTGCTGGGCCAGATCAAACGCTGAGCGACGAACGCCAGAAAATAAAAAACCCGCCTAGGCGGGTTTTTTTATGTCCGAAAACGCTTACTTGCTGCTGCAGTTCTTGCTGCGGTCGAACGCGATTTTGCCGTCCGGCACCACCGCCTTCTCTATCTGCCCTTCTTCCATCGATGGCTGCACGCTGAAGTGCGCATTGAAGGTCAGGAACACCGGCTCGCCGGCATTTTTGTTGGCTTTGGCGTAGCCTTGCTCCAGCGCGATGTTGTTATCCACCGGGAACGTGATGCCGGTAGCGCAGTCCTTAAAGACTGCCGCATCCGCCATATAGGTGTAACTGCCTTTCATCACCATCGGGGTTTTAGGCAACGGTTTTTCAATCGGCTCCAGGCGATAGTTCAGCTTGGAGGCGATCGGCGCGCCGCTGCGATCCAGCATCTCCAGGCTTTTGCCCACCGGACGGAAGTAACGTTTTTCACCGGTGCTGTCGGTCAGCACCAGCTTATCCGCAGTGCGCGCCCATTTGCCATAGTCGGCAAAAGTCTGATCGCCGTCTTTGGTGCCGCGATAGGTTTCCTGCAGCACAAAGGTGCCGTCCTCATCCAGGAACAGCGCCGTATCCAGCCCGCCGCAATCGGCGCAAGGCAACAATCCTTGATAACTCTGCGGCATCGCCTGCAGCGGTTGTTCCTTCGGCTGATAATGATTGTTGCATCCCAACAACGAGAGTGCGCCTGCCGCCAAGAACAGGGCTACCGTAATTTTCTTCACAGTTATTCTCCTACTGTGTTCATGTATTCCTAAGTGCGAACCTTGCCGCGCAGCGCCTTGGTGGCGCCTTTACGCGCCTTGCCTTCCAAACGGCGCAATTTCGCCCCTTTCGTCGGCTTGGTCGCCTTGCGCGTTTTTTCCACCACCATCGCCTGCCGAATCAGCGCGGCCAGCCTGGCCAACGCCGCTTCGCGATTCAATTCCTGACTGCGATACTCTTGCGCCTTGATAATCACCACGCCATCGGTGGTAATTAAATGGTGATTCAGCGCCAGCAGCCTTTCCTTATAATACTCTGGCAGGCTGGAGGCCCGGATGTCAAAGCGCAAATGGATCGCCGTTGAGGTTTTGTTCACGTGCTGACCGCCCGCGCCCTGCGCGCGGATCGCCGTCAACTCAAGCTCATTATCCGGTATGGCGACGTTTCTTGACAGTTCCAGCACCGGTCACACCTGTGCCCGCTGCCACTCGGCAAACTGGATTTCCAGACTATTCTGAGCATCGGACAGCCAAATAGTTCCCTCCTGCAGCGTCGCCTGCAGCGTCATGGTGCGGCTGGCCAATGCCGTCAGGCGCGCCAGCTGCTCGTCGTCGAGGAAACGCACGCTCAGGTTCTTGTAGCCGGCCACCTTGCCCTGCATTCCCTGCCACCACACGTGCGCGGCGCGCTCGCCGTAGGCGTACAACACCACGCGCGGCGACTGGTTGCAGGCCTTCCGGATGCGTTTTTCGTCGGGCAATCCCATCTCGATCCACATTTCCAGCCCGTTGTGGTCGTTGCGCTGCCAGATCTCCGGCTCGTCGTCGGCGCTCAGCCCTTTGGTGAACACCAGCCGCTCGTCGGCATGACAGATCCAGGCCAACAGGCGCAGCATCATGCGCTGCTCGTTTTCAGACGGATGTTGCGCCAGCGTCAGCGTGGCGTCGTGGTAGAAGTGACGATCCATATCAGCAATATTGACCGCGGCTTTATAAATGGTTGCTTTCAGCGCCATGGGTGACCTCGTTATTATCCGGCGACAGTGTACTTGATCAGGGCCAAACCCCGCCAGCGCGGCCAGGCTGCGGCAGTGCGAAAGGCGTGCCGGGGTGCTGATAACTCCATAACAGCTGTGCTATAGTCGTCTAGGATAGGATAAAACTCCGAGAGCCTGCGCCTCATCGCGATAGTAGTCTTGATGATGCAGAGGTTCTTAAGGGAGGAAACTGTGCAACAATACTGTGAGTTAGTACGCCGTACTTACGCCGAGATTGGCAGTGGAGATCTTGGCTACGTGCCTGATGCGCTGGCTTGTGCGTTAAAGGCATTGGACGATGTCGCAGCGAACGATGCGCTACCGTCCTCCGTTAGGGAACAGGCGGCCTTTGCCGCCGCTAACTTATTGGTGAGCGACTATGTTGATGAATGATGAGTACCAACCCATCAATTGCGATGACTACGACAACCTGGAACTCGCCTGTCAGCATAAACTTATTCTGAAGCTGGAGTTACGCGACGGAGAAGTGATCGAGGCCAAGGCGATCGACCTGCTGCAAAAGAAACGCGTTGAGTATCTGACCATCGAACAGAACGGCCAGCAGCGCGACCTGCGCCTGGACCACATCAGCAGTTTCAGTCATCCGGAAATCGGTACCGTGGTCGTCAGCCTGTCGGACTGAGCAGCGGTAACCCCATCCCAACAGGGCAGCCCAACGGCTGCCCTCGTCATTTACGGCTTCAGGCTGGCGTAATAGGCCGCCAGATCGGCGATATCGTCATCCGACAGCCCCGACACATAGGCCTTCATCACCTCGGCCTGGCCGCCGTTGCGCTCCCCTTTCTTGTACGCCTGCAATGCATGCTGCAGATACATGGCGTTCTGTCCGGCCAGATTCGGGTACATCGGCACCGTCACCTTGCCCTGCGCGCCGTGGCACGCCGCACAGGCGGCGGCTTTCGCCTGACCGGCCGCCGCATCTCCCGCCGCCAATGCCGGCAGGCTGAACAGGCCGACGGCCAACAGCGTGATCCCCACTAACTTCATCAGTGCTCCTCGCGATTATGATTTTTTTCCCAGCGCAGTCGCCACGGGCGTTCACCTTCCGGCACCTGCCCCGCCTCACAGACAAATACGTCCAGCGCGGCGATCAGCTGCTCATCATAGTAAATCAACGGGATGCGTTCACGCTGCCAGGGGGGAATACCCAGCTCCTGCCACAGTTTTTTTATCGGCCGCGAATGGGCGCGCCCCACGATGCGCACCATACCCTGCACGCCACCGAACCGAACGCTGATCTGTTGCGATGGCTGCGGTGCGCGCAGCGCCAGCTCGCCCTCACCGGCAATCAACTGCCCCAACCCGTCCGGCAACGTCAGCGGCTGGTCAGGCTGCCAGGGCAGATGCACATCGCGCAGCGCCGCCAGCGGCGGCAACAGGTGCAATCGGCCGCGGAAACGGCGGATCTGGTAGGCGCCGAGCTGCAGCTGCGGTTCGGCATCTTCCCGGCTGAGCGCCACCTCCGCCCACAGACGCTGCAACTGCTCACGCGCCGGCATGCTGACGTCAAACAATGCGATCCAGCGCCGCAGCAAGGCGAAGCGCCGCACCGGCGAACAGGCCGTCAAACCGTCAATCGCCAATGAGCGATCCGCCGCCAACAGGCTTTGCAGCGGTTCCGCCAGCAGTTCGTCCAGCAGTTGCTCCTGTTCGGCACACAGGCTGGCGCTGCGCGCCACCGCCGAGGCGAAGTGCGGCCAGCGTTGATTAAGCTGTGGCAAGACCTGCAAACGCAGGAAGTTGCGATCGAAGCGCGTGTCCTGATTACTGTCGTCGTCTATCCAGGTCAAGCCGTGACGCTGCGCGTAACTTTCCAGCGCCTGACGCGAGCAGCCCAGCAGCGGCCGCAACAACAGGTGATCGTCCAGCGTGGCGCGCGCCGCCATCGCCGACAGCCCCGCCGGCCCGCTGCCGCGTTTGAGCGCCAGCAGGAAGGTTTCGCTTTGATCGTCGAGATGTTGGGCGGTGAGGAGCGCTTCGCCCTCCGCCAATGCTACGCTGAAGGCGGCATAGCGCGCCGCACGCGCCGCCGCTTCGATGCCGCCCTCGCGGGCGTCCACCTGCACGTGCGTCACCGTCAGCGGGATCTGCCAGTCGGCACACCGGCGGCGGCAATGCTCAACCCAGCGGTCGGCAAAGGCGCTCAGGCCATGATGCACGTGCAGCGCGCGCAGCTGCATTCCCGGACGCTGGCGGCGCAACGTCGCCAGCAGATGCAGCAGCACGCTGGAATCCAGGCCGCCGCTGAACGCCACCAGCAGCCGCTGCTGTGCGCCCAACTGGTCCGCTACCTGCGTCGTTAATTGATCAGTATCCATCGGTAGGCTTTGTCACTTCTACATAGCTGCACGTTAACCCCGCCTACCGTCATCAATCAAGCATTAACCGTCCGGGCCTGGCGTCGCGTCAGCAGCCACCAGCCGCCCAGCGCCGCGATCACCGCCAGCGCGCACCCGGCCGCTCCCCAGCCGATCTGGGCGAAAATGCGGCCATACGCCTGCATCGCCGCCCCCTCGAGGTGATCTTCGGCGGTCTGATTGGCGATGATGCCCGCCAGGTAATTGGCGATCGAACCGGTCGCCAGCATATAGATGCCGGTCAACACGCCGGTGGCGCCGGGGATATTCAGCCGGGTGATCTGCGCCATAGCCACCGGATCGATAAACAGTTCGGCGAAGCCCATCACCGCCAGGCCGGCGATCATCAGCCCCATCGATCCCGGCCCGTGCAGCCGCGTATTAAGCGCCATCAGCGTAAAGCCGACGCCGATCAACAGCAGACCGAAGGCGAACTTGCACCAGATGCGCAGCGTGCGGTCGCCATCGCCGCTCGCCAGCCATGCCAGCGCCACGCCGCCCAGCATTACCGCGCAAGCGTTAACCGACTGGAACAAGGCGGTCGGCACCGTCCAGCCGAACCAGCGCCGGTCGACGAAATGGTCGATAAACAGGCTGATGGAGCTGCCGCCCTGCTGGGCAAAGGCCCAGAACAGCGTGCCCAACAGCATCAACACCACGATCTGCCACAGCCCCCGGCGCTGGCCGGCGTCCGCGCGCAGCATAATGCGCGCCACCAGCGCCACCGCCGCCACGCACACCAGCCCGAGCAAATAACCGGCCCAGTCGCGCATAAACAACAGCGTGAAGAACAGCGGCGATGCCAGCAACGCCGCCAACAGCCAGCCCCAGTGCGGCAGGCCCAGGCTTCTGGCGCGCATCAGCGGGGCATTCACGCCGCGAGTGTGGCGGAAATGACGCCCGCCCAGCAGGAAGATCGCCAGGCCGGCGAACATGCCGATCCCGGCCAACGCAAAGCCGACGTGCCAACCATAGCGCTCGGCCGCCAGCCCGCAGGCGATCGGCGCCAAAATGGAACCGACGTTGCCGGCGGCATACAGCAGCGAGAAGCCCCCTTCGCGCCGCGGATCCTGGGCCGGATACAGCTCGCCCAGCAGGCAGCTGATATTGGATTTGAACAGGCCGTAGCCGCAGATGATGATCGCCAGCGCCAGATAGAGCGACTGGGCAGAAACCGCGCTCAGGCCGAGCACGATATGCCCCAGGGTCATCAGCGCCGCGCCGGCGATCACCGCGACGCGGTTGCCCAGCAGGCGGTCGGCGAGCCAGCCGCCAAGAATCGGAGTGACGTAAACTAACGAAGCGTAAGCGCTGTAGAGATCGATGGCGCGGCTGTCGGTATAGCCGAGTTGGTGGGTCAGATAGAGGATCAGTAACGCACGCATGCCGTAAAAGCTGAAATATTCCCAAATTTGTATCGCTACGACATAGTAGATTGCGCGCGGCTGTGAGGGTGTTTTCATGGTGGTCTCCCATCAGTCGGTGAACGGCAAAGGGGAAGCGCGAGCGCCTCCCCTCTTATTGGCTGCGGTTATTTCGCCTTCAGCACTTTCACCCGATAACGTCCGTCCGCCTGACGATAGGCGCCGTGAATGTCGGTTTCAAAGCCCGGATAATGCGCGCCGATTTCGCACAGCATCTGCAGGAACTCCAGCACCGGCCGGCTCTCCTCGGTCAGCATTTCGCCCGGCATCACCAGCGGCACGCCCGGCGGGTATGGGAGGATCATGTTGGCGTTGACCTTACCGACCATCTCTTCCAGATAGACCTCTTCCACTTCGCCATGCAGCTCTTTCTGGAACGCCTGGTACGGATTCATCACCATGGTTGGCAGCACTTCGAACGCGCGGTACATCAGGTCCGGCAGGTTATGTTGCTCCACCAGGCGGTGAATGTTCTGCGCCAGATCCTGAATGCGCATGTTTTCATAGAAATCAGGCGCTTCCTGATACAGCGAAGGCAGCATGTTTTTCACCCGCAGGTTCAGGTCGAACGAGCGTTTGAAGTCGGTCATCGCACGCAGCAGGCTGAGCGCCTTGGTTTTGTCGATGCCGATGCTGAACAGGAACAGCAGGTTGTACGGCCCGGTTTTCTCGACGATGATGCCGCGCTCGTCGAGGTATTTCGCCACGATGCTGGCCGGGATGCCGAACGGCTGCATCTCGCCTTCCTTGCTCATCCCCGGCGTCAAAATGGTGACCTTGATCGGGTCCAGATACATGTGTTCGTTATCGATATTCTTGAAACCGTGCCAGGCGCTGTCGGAGCGCAGCGGCCAGCACTCCGGCTCATCGATATGCTCCGGCTGCCAGACGTCGAAGAACCAGCCGTCGGATTCGACTTTCAGGCGTTTGATCTCTTTGCGGAACTTGATCGCGCGTTCGATAGAGCCGTGGATCAGGCGCTTGCCGGCATTGCCTTTCATCATCGCCGCGGCGGTTTCGGTCGACGCCACGATGCCGTAGTGCGGCGACGTGGTGGTGTGCATCATGTAGGCTTCATTGAAGGTCTCTTCGTTGATGTCGCCCTTCACGTGGATCATCGACGCCTGCGAGAAGGCCGCCAGCAGTTTGTGGGTGGACTGGGTTTCATAGATCACCTTGCCCTCCACGCGGCCGCCGCTCATGCCACACTTGCCTTTATAGATCGGGTGGAAGTTGGTGTAAGGCACCCAGGCGGAATCGAAGTGGATCGACTTCACGTCCAGGGTGTTCTTGATAAAGTCGGTGTTGTACAGCAAGCCGTCATAGGTGGAGTTGGTGATCACCGCGTGCACCGGCCAGGTGGCGTTCGGGGTCTCCTTCACGCGTTTGGCGATGGTGGCGCGCTGGAACTCGCTCTGCGGAATGCCGCCGAGGATGCCGTAGGCGTTGCGGGTCGGGCGGAAGTAGATCGGCGTGATGTCGCTCATCATCATCAGGTGAGTCAGCGACTTGTGGCAGTTACGGTCAATCAGCACCGTGCTGCCCGCCGGCGCCGAATACA
>NZ_JVEL01000603.1:0-13693 GCF_001076875.1 Serratia sp. 506_PEND | reverse complement strand
CGTCACCGTGCTGGCCGACGGCAGCATCGACTTCGACGACGCCAGCAAAACCGAGAACACCCGCGTCTCTTACCCGATTTATCACATCGAGAACATCGTCAAGCCGGTGTCCAAAGCCGGCCACGCGCGCAAGATCATCTTCCTGACCGCCGACGCCTTCGGCGTGCTGCCGCCGGTGTCGCGCCTGACGCCGGAGCAGACCCAATACCACTTCCTGTCCGGCTTCACCGCCAAGCTGGCCGGCACCGAGCGCGGCATCACCGCGCCGACGCCGACCTTCTCCGCCTGCTTCGGCGCCGCGTTCCTGACCCTGCACCCGACGCAGTACGCCGAAGTGCTGGTGAAACGCATGCAGGCCGCCGGCGCCCAGGCTTACCTGGTCAACACCGGCTGGAACGGCAGCGGCAAGCGTATCTCGATCAAAGATACTCGCGGCATCATCGACGCCATTCTGAATGGCGACATTGAGCAGGCCGAAACCTTCACGCTGCCGATCTTCGGGCTGGCAGTGCCGACCGCGCTGCCGGGCGTCGATCCGTCTATCCTCGATCCGCGCAAAACCTATGCCGACGAATCGCTGTGGCAGGAGAAAGCGCAGGATCTGGCGCAGCGCTTTATCGATAACTTCGCCAAATATACCGTCACCCCGGCGGGCGAAAAACTGGTGAACGCCGGGCCGAAGCTGTAACGCAGACGTTTTGCATTCTGCTGTTTAAGGGCCGAACTCTCGGCCCTTTCTTGTTTTCATCCTTCCGCCAGCAAACCCGGCATCACCAGCGCCACCGCCGCCGCGATGCGCTCGTCGATCGCGCTGCCCGGCGGCAACAGTCCCAGCGTCATCTGCCGTAGCGGTTCGGCGATGGTCATCGCCAACATCAGGTCGCTGGTTTGCGCCCAGTCGCGCTCACGCAGCCACCCGCACTGCTGCTGGCGCTGCAGCCAGTCCGCCACCGTCGTCCGGCCGCGCTGAATGCCGTTGCGCTGATAGCTGTCCAGCAGCGCCTCGCGCCCCGGAAACTCGCTTTGCAACAGCCGAAACATCCCCACCGCCTCGGCGCTCAATACCTGCTGCGCGATGGCCTGCAGCCCTTTTTCCAACAGCGGCGCCACCGCCGCCCGTTGCCCGGCATCCTCGGCGAAGGCCGACTGAAACGCCTCGGTCCAGCCGCTCACCGCCTGCGCGACCAGTTCGTCGCGATTAGCGGCAAACCGATACAGGGTTTTTTTCGCCACTCCGGCGCGTTTCGCCACCGCGTCCACCGTTGCTGCGGCATAGCCGCCGTCGAGCAGCAACGCCAGCGTCGCCTGCGCCAGCGCGGCGCGCAGCGCCGTTTCCGGCGTGGCCGGCCGACCGCGAGCGCGCGGCGGTTCTTCATTCGGGTTCGCCATCTTTATTCCTCACAAGCATTGACAGACTCAGCATAGCAGCATAGTTTTATTTTGGAAACGATATTAGTTTCCAAAATAAAACAGGAACCCATTATGACACACCCTTCCCTGCTGGCGCCGTGGGGCGTCAACGATATCAACGAGTTGCTCAGGCCCGAACCGCTGCGGCTGGAGATGGGGCTGAGTCGCAGCGCCGACGGCCTGCTCACCGTCGCGATTCGTACCGATCTGCACGGCTGCAAAGGGCGCATGCTGGACTGGTGGTTCACCTTCTTCGAGAACACGCAGCACATCAACTGGTGGCACCCGCACGATCACGTCGAACATCGCGGCTGGGATCGCCACTGGAAAAAAGGGGAAAGCTACATCGGCGCCAGCATCGAAGCGGTCGAATGGCTGGCGGAGCTGCCGCCGGTCGCGGCGCGCCTCAAGTTCCACGCCGCCGNTGACTTCTTCGCGCCACAGCCGCTGCGCCAGGCGCGTGACGCGCAGGCGCTCTCCGCCGCGGTTTGCGCGCGCATCGGCTTCGGCGATCAGGTGGCGTTGGATGACAACGGTGATCCCTGCGACGGCGAGATGCTGCATTTGGTGCGCGATACGCCCTACGGGTGCGTGCTGCGCAGCCGCTTCCTGCTGGGTAAAGCCTGCGCCAACGCCCACGACGAACTGTCGGATGACATCGGGTTTAACCTGATGCGCCACTGCTACAACGAGTTCAGCTATCTGGCGCAGTTCCTGCCGTCGCTGTACTACGCCGAAAACGGCCGCGAGCCAGCGCCGTTGCTCTGGTGAATCGCGCCTCACAGTTCCCGCTGAAATCAATTGATTGTTTTGTCGTATAAATTTAGAACTGACGAACAATAATTCAAAATATGGGAACGGGGATGAATCAACAGACTCTCGACGCGCGCCGCTCGCGTCAGGCGTTGCTGGCCGGCTCGGTCGGCAACTTTATCGAATGGTATGAGTTCGGCGTATACGGGTTCCTGGCCACCGTTATCGCCGCCAATTTTTTCACGCTGCAGGGTGAAAATGAAATCACCAGCCTGATCCTCACCTACGCCGCTTTCGCGCTGGCGTTTTTCTGTCGGCCGATCGGCGCGGTGATCTTCGGCCGCATCGGCGATCGCATCGGCCGTCGCCCGACGCTGATTGCGGTTCTGCTGTTGATGACGCTGGCCACCGCGCTGATCGGCGTCATGCCGACCTATGCCTCGATCGGCGTCGCCGCCCCGCTGCTGCTGACGCTGCTGCGCATGTTTCAGGGGCTGTTCGCCGGCGGCGAATTCGGCGGCGCCGTGTCGCTGATGACAGAGTTCGCCCCGAAGGGCAAGCGCGGGCTGTTCGGCGCCTGGCAGTCGCTGACCGTCGCGCTCGGCCTGTTGGCCGGCGCCGGATTGGTGGCGCTGTTGGCCGCACTGCTCAGCGCGCAGCAGCTGCATGACTGGGGCTGGCGCATTCCCTTCCTGCTGGCGCTGCCGATGGGCGCCGTGGCGCTGTGGCTGCGGCTCAAGCTCGAAGAGACGCCTACGTTTACCCAGGCGCAACAGGCCGCGGAACACAACGCCCCACCGCCGGAAGCGAGCTTGGGCGGCGTAGCGAAAACCATACTGATCGGCATCGGCCGCATGATGGGCTGGTCGGCCGCCGGCTATACCTTTCTGGTGGTAATGCCTTCCTATTTGCAAACCTCGCTGCACGCCACCTTCCAGCAGGCGCTGGTGGCGACGGTGCTGGCCAACGTCGGCTTCGCCCTGACCATTCTGCCGGCGGGCATCATCAGCGACAAACTGGGACGTAAAACGGTGATGCTGACGGCGGTGGCGGCGGTGATCCTGTTCACCTTTCCCTTACTGCACCTGCTGCAGGATGCGCAGAGTTCACTGTGGGCCAAAGGGTTGGCGGTGATGGTCGCCGGCGCCGTGGTCGGCCTGCTGGCCGGTCCCGGCCCGGCGATGCTGGCTGAGATGTTCCCGACCCGGGTGCGCTATACCGGTTTGGGGCTGGCTTACTCGCTATCCAATGCGGTGTTTTCCGGTTCGGCCGGGCTGATTATCACCGGCCTCATCAAACAGACCGGCAATATCGACATTCCCGCCTACTACGTGGTCGCCACCTCGGTGGTGAGCCTGTTTGCGCTGATGACGCTGCGCCGCGACGATCATCTGCGCTCGCTGAACGAACGTTAATCCTGCGGGGGCACATCGCCCCCTTGCCAACTCGTGACCTCGATCACAAGGCAAAAATGTTAACGTTAACTTTTGTGATTAACATCTCATGCGTGATATCTGGCCGCTTCATACCTTCGCGAGTTAACGTTAACAATAGAGCTAACTTCACTCACCGGGGCCCTACCCATGAACCGCGAAACGAAAAAATATTACGTGCTGCTCAGCGGCCTGCTGTTCTTCTTTTTCTTCACCTGGTCTTCCAGCTTTTCGTTGATCTCGCTGTGGCTGAATCAAAAGATCGGGCTGAAAGGCGCCGAGACCGGCCTGATCTTCTCCGCTATCTCGCTGGTGGCGCTGTGCGCACAGCCGCTGTACGGGTTTATTCAGGATAAACTTGGGCTGCGCAAACACCTGCTGCAGTTTCTCGGCGTGATGCTGCTGCTGACCGGCCCGTTCTTTATCTACGTTTACGCCCCGCTGCTGGCGAGCAGCCTGCCGCTCGGCGCTTTGGTCGGCGGGGTGTTCATCGGCGCCACCTTCTTCGCCGGTATCGGCGCGCTGGAATCTTATACCGAGCGAGTCAGCCGCATCAGCGGTTTCGAATTCGGCCGCGCCCGCATGTGGGGCTCGCTTGGCTGGGCCAGCGCCACCTTTGCGGCCGGTTTTATCTTCAATATCAATCCGAACATCAATTTCTGGCTGGCCTCCGCCGCCGCCGTGGTGTTCCTGGTGCTGCTCAGCCAGGTACGCGAGCTGAAGCCGAATGCCATGGCCGGCCTGGCGTTCGGCAAACCGGAAAACCTGCGGCTGCAGGACGCGCTGGCGCTGCTGCGCATGCCCGGCTTCTGGGCACTGGTGGTGTTTGTGCTGGGGATCAGCGTATACAACGTTTTCGATCAGCAATTTTCGGTCTACTTCGCTTCACAGTTCGCTTCTCGCGCACAGGGCAACGAGATGTACGGTTTTCTCAACTCGCTGCAGGTCTTCCTCGAGGCAGGTGGCATGTTCCTGGCCCCGCTACTGGTGAACCGCATCGGCGCCAAACAGGGGCTGTTGCTGGCCGGTGGCGTAATGGCGCTGCGCATGTTCGGCTCCGGCTTGGTCAGCGGCGCCCTGATGATCTCCGCCATGAAACTGCTGCACGCCGTAGAGTTGCCAATCCTGCTGATCGCTATTTTCAAATACATCGCGAGCCGCTTTGACAGCCGACTCTCCTCCACGCTGTACCTGGTAGGTTTCCAGTTCATCACCCAGGTGATGGCCAGCTTCCTGTCACCGCTGGCGGGCTATGGTTATGACCGCATCGGCTTTGCCGACACCTATCTGCTGATGGGCTGCGCGGTCGCCGCCACCACGCTTGTCTCCTGTTTCCTGCTGCGCGGCGAACGCTCCGCCACGGCAACGCCCTTTCCATCCGCCATTAAATCAAGTGAGTCTGTCCAATGAATACTGCCTTAGCTCAAGCCGACCATGCGGTCGAAGCCCTGCGCGCAGAACGCCGAGACGATTATTATCCGCAGTTCCATCTCGCGCCGCCCGCCGGCTGGATCAACGATCCCAACGGCCTGATCTGTATTGACGGCGTCTATCATGCCTTCTTCCAGCATCACCCCTATAGCGAGCACTGGGGCCCCATGCACTGGGGGCACGCGACCAGCCGCGACCTGATACGCTGGCAGCATCAGCCCATCGCCCTGGCGCCCGATGCGCCCTATGACCAAGACGGTTGCTTTTCCGGCTGCGCCGTGGATGACAACGGCGTGCTGACGCTGATTTACACCGGCCACGTGTGGCTGGGCGAACCCGGTGACGACAGTCAGGTGCGGGAAGTGCAATGTCTGGCCACCAGCGAAGACGGCATACGCTTCGTCAAGCACGGGCCGGTGCTGGCCCCGCCGGACGGCATTCAGCATTTTCGCGATCCGAAAGTCTGGCGCGAGAACGGCGAATGGTGGCTGGTGGTCGGCGCCAAAGAAAACGGCCTGGGCCAGGTGCGCCTGTACCGTTCTGCCGACCTGCGCGCCTGGCGCTTCGATCGGGTGCTGGCCGGCGCGCAAACGGCGCATCAAGGGTATATGTGGGAATGCCCGGATTTCTTCCCGCTGGGGGAACAACACCTGCTGCTGTTCTCGCCGCAAGGACTTGCGGCGCAGGGCTACCGCTACCGCAATCGCTTCCAGAGCGGCTATCTGCTTGGCCACTGGCGGCCTGATAGCGACTTTACGGTGACCCAGCCTTTCTGTGAGCTGGATGCCGGCCACGATTTCTATGCGCCGCAGACCTTCACCGCCGCCGACGGCCGTCGGCTGCTGTTTGCCTGGATGGATATGTGGGAATCACCGATGCCCAGCAAAGCGCACCGCTGGGCCGGCGCCCTCACCCTGCCGCGCGAGCTGACGCTGGCCGCCGACGGCAGCGTCCTCATGAACCCGGCGCGTGAACTGGCGGCGCTGCGTCGAGAGTCACACACGTTGTCGGCGCAGACGCTGACCAATCAGCAACTGCCGCTGGCGAACGATATGCAGGAGCTCATCCTGACGTTGAGACAGGCCGACAGCGACGCTGAGCGTTACGGGCTGGCCATTGGGAGTGCGGCGCGGCTGTACGTCGACAATCAGTCACACCGACTGGTGCTGGAGCGTTTTAATGAGCACCCGGCGCTGTGCGCCTGCCGCAGTGTGCCGCTGCCGGAAGGTGACACCGTGTCGCTGCGGATCTTTATTGACCGCTCCTCGCTGGAAATCTTCGTTAATCAGGGAGAGGCCTGCCTGACCAGCCGCTTCTATCCGACGGCGGGCGATCGCCGCCTCAGCCTGTTCGCCGAAGGCGGCCGGGCGCAGTTCGAGTCAATCGAGGGATGGCAGTTGGCGAGCATCTGGGGGTAATGGGAATGAGCACCGGGCGCGCAGCGACGCACCCGGTGCGGTTACAGCGAACCACGCGCCAACAGCGGGCAAGGCACTTTCACCGTATCACGCTGTTCCCGCTGCTCGATCACATGCAGCGCCGCAAGGCGACCCAGCGCATAGTGCGGCAATTGCACCGTCGTCAACGCCGGCAGGAACAGCTCGCCGATGCCAACCATGTTGTCGTAGCCCAGCACCGCCACCTGTTGCGGTATCCGCCATCCTTGCGCCAGCAATACCTGATACACCAGAAACGCTATCCGATCGTTCCCGCATACCACGACATCGCAATCGCGCCGGCCGGCAGAGAAATGCCGCGCCAGCACCGCGACGCAGTCGCGATAGCCTTGATCGCCGGCGCTCAGATCGAGATGATACTGCCGCAGTTGTTCAACATCGCGCCCCGCTTCGCGCCAGGCGCGCTCCAGACCGCGACGGCGCAGCCCCGCCGCCAGCGTATCCGCCGGTAAATGTATGCACAGCGGCGAACGATAGCCTTTGGCGATCAGCGTGCGCGTGGCGTCATACTGCCCTTGCTCATCATCAGGAATGTAGCTGGCGATCGCGTGCGCCGGGCTGACGCAGTTGGCCAGCACCAGCCTTTTGTCCAACAGTTTGGCCGGCACATCCACCTGACGCAGCCCCATGGTGGTGAAGATCACGCCGTCCGGTCGATGCGCCAACAGCAGATCGACGGTCTGTTCAGCGTTGTCGTCGGCAAACAGGTTGACGACGAAGCTGTTCCAGCCGCGCTCACGCGCGGTTTTTTCAATCGACAGGATCATGTCCACCGAGAATGGCGTCGTGGCGGTGTCCAGCGCCAGCACGCCGAGCGTCTGTACGCGATTTCCGTCACCGCGAATACGCCGCGCCGACAGATCCGGCACGTAGTCCAACTGGTCGATCGCCTGTTTGACGCGGTGATAGGTTTCCGGCCGCAGCTTGCCGGGTTCATTGATGGCGCGGGACACCGTCATCAACGAGACTCCGGCAAGTTTTGCGACGTCTTTCAGCGAAGCCATGCGCCCTTCTTTATGATTAATGGGGAAAAGTGAATAATCCCATAACCGGGCGCAGGACTCTACTCTGCGTTAGCAGGCTGTGATGTTCGCCCACAGGATCGCGCCGTCGGCCGTCAGCGGCGTCACTTCGCCGCCCGCCGCCGTCCACCAGACACCCTCGCGCGCCCGCAGTTCGCCGCCCTCCGGCAGCGACCAAACGCCGCTCAGCACATACAGCACGCCCGCCCGGTTGGGTGACAGGGTGACGGGCGCCGTGCTGCGCCGCACCTCGGCCGCCTGCCGGCCGCGGCGTGTCATGATGTTGAAATCCTGACTGGCGCCGCCCAGCAGCGTCGCTTCCAGCGCCACGTCGCCGGAAAACGCGAACGGCTCCCCGACGCGCGCCAACTGATGGTCGATATGCCCGGCGCTGAACAGCCGCACGCCGTCGCCTTCCAGCAGGGTGATCGAACGATCGATGCCCGCAAAGGCGGAAAACGGCCCGTCCTGCGCGATGGTGGCGATGCTGGCGCGCCAGTCAAAATCCTGCGCGCCCGGCGGCCAGCTGACGATTTCACGGGTTTCCCCACCGCCGTTGCGCCACGGGCTGACCGGCAGCGTGGCGAAGTTAAAACGGGTCAGGCTCATTACGCCTCCTGCTGAAAGGTTTTCAGCACCTGCAGGAACTCGGCGCTGCTCTGCTGCTGCAGCGCGTGCCGCCCCTGCTCGATCACCTGCCGGCCGCCGACGAACACGTCGCGAATTTGCTCTTTGCCGCCGGCGAACAGCCAGCGATTGAGGATCGAGGCGTCCGGCGCCGCCGCCAGATACGGATCGTCGCCGTCCAGCACCAGCCAGTCGGCGCGATAGCCGCTCTGCAGCCGACCGATCGGCGCGCCGCACGCCTGCGCGCCGCCCTGCAGCGCCTGCAGGTACAGCACATCGCCTACCGCCGACTGTTCCGGTGTCGTCAGGCGATTGCGACGCTGATCGCGCAGCCGCTGGCCGTATTCAAACCAGCGCAGCTCTTCCACCACGTTGAGCGAAACGTGGCTGTCGGAACCGATGCCCCAGCGCCCCTGCTGCTGCAGGTAAGCGTCGCCGGGGAAAATGCCGTCGCCGAGGTTGGCTTCGGTGGTCAGACACAGGCCGGCCACCGCGCGGCTGCGCGCCAGCGCTTCCAGCTCGTCGCGATCCAGATGGGTGGCGTGCACCAGGCACCAGCGCTGATCCACCGGCAGATGGTCATACAGCCAGGCCACCGGGCGCTGCCCGCTCCACGCCAGACAGTCGTTCACCTCTTTTTGCTGCTCGGCGATATGAATATGCACCGGCAAGGTGCGATCCGACGCGGCCAAAATCTGCTGCATCTGCCCCAGCTCCACCGCACGCAGTGAGTGGAAACACAGCCCCTGATTCTGCAACGGGCGATCCGCCAGCTGACGGGCAATCACCTGCTGCTGATGCAGATAGTTTTCGGTGTCCTGGATAAACCGTTTCTGCCCCGGCTGGGCCGGCTGCGCGCCGAAACCGGCGTAGCTGTAAAGCACCGGCAGCATCGTCATGCCGATGCCGGCCTGATGCGCGGCCTCGCTGAGGCGGCCGGTCATCTCACCGCGATCGGCGTAAGGCTTGCCGTCGGCGTCGTGATGCAGGTAGTGGAATTCGGCCACCTGGGTGTATCCGCCCTTGAGCATTTCGATATACAGTTGACGGGCGACCACCTCCACCTGCTCGGGCGTCAGACGCTGCACCAGGCGGTACATCAGATCGCGCCAGGTCCAGAAGCTGTCCTGCGGGTTGCCCGCCACTTCCGCCAGCCCGGCCATCGCGCGCTGGAAAGCGTGGGAGTGCAGGTTCGGCATGCCCGGCACCGCGTCGCCGTGCAGCCGAATGCAGCCTTGCGGCTCAGCGTTGGCGGTAACTTGAGTCAGATAACCTTGCGCATCGACGTCCAGCCGGACGTTATGCGCCCAGCCCTCTGGGAGCAAAGCGCGTGGGGCAAAATAAGCAGGCATGGCAGTATTCCACGGTTAATGTAACGGCGAATAAGGCGCGGCGATGGCGCGTCTTAAGGAATTTTTGGCGGTCGCCGGCAAGTTTCTGGCGCGACAGCCACTAGTTGTATATACATATACATACGCCGACATCAACAGTAAACTGGTGTTATTATTTTTTTATTTGACGAGGTTAACGTCGTGGCTGAACAACAGACCGTGTTACAACTGGCGGCTGCAATGAGCGATGCCCCCGCCCCGATCTACCAACGGGTCAAACAGGCGATCGTGAATCAAATCCGTGCGGGGCATTGGCAACCGCACCAGCGCGTGCCCTCCGAAAGTGAACTGGTGGCGGAACTGGGCGTCAGCCGCATGACCATCAACCGCGCGCTGCGCGAGCTGACCAGCGAAGGTTTTTTGATTCGCATGCAGGGCGTCGGCACCTTCGTTGCCGAAGCCAAGGCGCATACCGCACTGCTGGAAGTGCACAACATCGCCGATGAGATCGCCGCGCGAGGTCATCACCACAGCAGTAAAATCCTCGAGCTGAAGGCCCGCCCGGCCAGCGAGGAAGAAGCGACGGCGCTGGGCATTCAGCCCGGCCAACGACTGTTCTACTCCCAGATCGTGCATTACGAAAACGACGTGCCGGTGCAGGTGGAAGACCGCTGCGTCAACCCACTGGTGGCGCCGGATTACCTGAAGCAGGATTTCGACCGCGTCACGCCCTATACCTATCTGACGCAGGCCGCGCCGCTGACCGCCGGCGAACACATCGTCGAAGCGGTGATCCCCACCCGGCGCGAGCGCGAGCTGCTGCAGTTGGAGGACCACGAACCCGGCCTGCTGATCCATCGCCGCACCTGGTCCGGCAAAACCGTGGTCACCTCGGCCCGGCTGCTGTACCCCGGCAGCCGTTATCAACTGTTCGGCCGCTTCACCAGCGAAGTCTGATCCCCGGCGGGCGCCCCTGCGCCCGCATCTCCGCGGTCGATCACATCCTGATAACAAAATCTCTCCCGCCTCTTGTGACATCCCGGTGAATGCGTTAGGTTGTTTTTAATTGTATATACAACCATGTGGGAGCTGCGGCTCCGGCGGAGGAAAGCAATGACGTCTGAGATTCACTGTGACAGCCTGTGGCACGGCGCCGATATCGTCACCATGCGCGACGGCAAATATCACACCCTGACCGACGGCGCGATCGCCGTGCGCGACGGCAAGATCGTCTGGATTGGCGAACATGCGGCGTTGCCGCCCGGCCTGATCGCGGACGAAACGGTGAAATTCGACGGCGGCATCGTCACCCCCGGCTTTGTTGACTGCCACACGCACCTGGTGTTCGGCGGCAACCGCAGCGGCGAGTTCGAACAGCGGCTGAACGGCGTAAGCTACGCCGACATCGCCGCACAGGGCGGCGGCATTATCTCCACCGTGAAAGCCACCCGCGAGGCCGACGAAGCGCTGCTGCTGGAGCAAGCGCTGTTCCGCCTGCGGCCGCTGCTGGCGGAAGGCGTCACCTGCGTGGAGATCAAGTCCGGCTATGGCCTCAGCCCGGAGAGCGAACTGAAAATGTTGCGGGTGGCGCGCAAGTTGGGCGAGCTGCTGCCGGTCGAGGTGAAAACCACCTGTCTGGCGGCCCATGCGCTGCCGCCGGAATACGCCAACCGCGCCGACGACTACATCAATCTGGTCTGCGACACCATCATCCCGCAGGCGGCCGCCGCCGGCCTGGCGGATGCGGTCGACGCCTTCTGCGAGCATCTGGCGTTCTCACCGGCGCAGGTGGAGCGAGTCTTCGCCGCCGCCGAAGCCGCCGGTTTGCCGGTCAAGCTGCACGCCGAGCAGCTCTCCGCCCTCGGCGGCAGCACGCTGGCGGCGCGCCACCACGCGCTCTCCGCCGACCACCTCGAATACGCCACCGAGCAAGACGCCCGCGCCATGGGCGACGCCGGCACCGTGGCGGTGCTGCTGCCGGGCGCCTACTACCTGCTGCGTGAAACTCAGTGCCCGCCGGTAGCGCTGTTCCGCAAGCACCACGTGGCAATGGCGATCGCCAGCGACGCCAACCCCGGCACCTCGCCGGCGCTGTCGCTGCGCCTGATGATCAACATGGCCTGCACGCTGTTCCGCCTGACGCCGGAAGAGGCGCTGGCGGGCGTCACCACCCACGCCGCCAAAGCGCTGGGGCTGCAGCACAGCCACGGTACGCTGGAAACCGGCAAGGTGGCGGACTTCGTTCACTGGCCGCTGTCGCGGCCGGCGGAACTGGCTTATTGGTTGGGCGGTCAACTGCCCTGTACGGTGATTTTCCGAGGAGAAGTACGTCAATGACCATTCGCGATCCTTTTAGCTTCCAGACCGGCAGCCTGCCGCTGCTGATCAGCATTCCGCACGCCGGCACGCAACTGACGCCGGCGGTCGAGGCCGGGCTGACCGACGACGCTCGCCCGCTGCCCGATACCGACTGGCACATTCCGCAGCTGTACGACTTCGCCCGGGCGATGGGCGCCAGCGTGCTGGTCGGCAACTATTCGCGCTTCGTCATCGATTTGAACCGCCCGGCGGACGACAAGCCGCTGTACACCACCGCCACCACCGGCCTGTATCCCGACGTGCTGTTCGACGGCCGCCCAAGCTTCCTGCCGGGCAAAGCGCCGACGGACGAAGAACGCGCCGCCTACCTGCAGCAAATTTGGCAACCTTATCATCAGCAGCTGCAGAACGAACTGGCGCGCCTCAAAGCGCGCCACGGCTATGCGCTGCTGTTCGACGCGCACTCCATCGCCTCAGTGATCCCGCGGCTGTTCGACGGCCAACTGCCGGATCTCAATCTCGGCACCAACGGCGGTGAAAGCTGCGCCCAGGCGCTGAGCGAGCGGCTGGTCGCCTGCTGCGAGCAGCAACAGCAGTACACCCACGTGCTGAACGGTCGCTTTAAGGGCGGTTATATCACCCGCGCCTATGGTCAACCGCAGCAACAACAGCATGCGATCCAGCTCGAACTGGCGCAGGTTAACTACATGTCCGAACAGTATCCTTTCGCGTTCGAGCCCCAGCGCGCCGCCTCGCTGCAGCGCCTGCTCAAGCAGATGATTGAAAGCCTGTTGGACGGCGCCGCCAGACTGAATTGATCCCCCTTTACAGGCGCCGCCGCGCGCCTGTTTTTCTCCCGCCTCTAACCGCAACGCCAGCAGCAATCTGCGCGCTATATCAAAGTTTCGCGTGATTCCCCGCTAACTGGTCTAAACAGCGCACAAAACAGCGGCCGACGAAAAACGCACTGCGCCACAATCAGCCCAAAAGCCCGCGCTCCGCGCCGGGCGGCGTGTGGCCAGCTGGCCCGTTTCGAATACTCTCTGGAGGCCCTATGTCTGTAACACCGTTAAACTGGCGCGCTGCCGGCGCCTTGGCCGAACAACTGCTGGCCGGCTGGCAACGGCATGGCGAACCCGGCGGCGCCATCACCCTGTTTGACGCCCAACAACGCCGCGCCACCGCCTGCGCCGGCCTGGCCGATCTGGCGCAGAACACCCCCTTCACCGCCGACAGCGTGGTGCGTTATGCTTCAGTGACCAAGCATATCTTCGCCGCGCTGGCGCTGAACGCCACCGATCGCGCCATTCGGCTGGAGCAACGTCTGGGTGAACTGCTCCCCGCCCTGCAGCCCGCGTTGGCGGACGTTACCGTCGGCCAGGCGCTGGACATGACCGGCGGCCTGCCTGACGTGCGCGAGACGCTCGGCCTGCTGGGCATCTCGCTGCACGCCGTCAGCGAGGCGCAGCCGGTGATGCGGTTTGTCGAGGGGCTGGAGAAATTGAACTACGAAGCCGGCAGCGAGATCGCCTACAGCAATACCGGCTATCGGCTGCTGGAGGCCGCGCTGCGCAGCAAAGGGTATGATTTCGACCAACTGGTGCAACAGCACATCGCCCGGCCGCTGCAGGTGCAGATGCGGGCGCCGGAAAGCTGGTTCGATGTGGTGCCGGGATTGGTGCCGGGTTACTGGCGTGCGCCGCAGGGCTGGCAACACGCCAGCGCCGGCCTGCACCTTTCCGCCTCCGGCAGCCTGACCGGCAGCCTCAACGCCCTCACCCGCTGGCTGCAGACGCTGCTGGCCGACCAGGGTCCCGGCCAGGGCGTGCTGGCGCAACTCAGTGCACCGCGCCGTCTCAATCAGGGCCAGCTCAGCGCCTATGGCCTGGGTCTGGCGCAAACCCCGCTGG
>NZ_JVEL01000602.1:1071-1242 GCF_001076875.1 Serratia sp. 506_PEND | reverse complement strand
TCCATACCCAGCGAGCGAATGATCCCGGCAATGTCAGGCCAGTATTTGAGATCGAAACTATTGAGCCGCTGCAATTCTGGCTTCAGATACGACAGGTAATGACCGTTCCCCTCTCCAGCATCGTCGATAAATTCAGTGAGTTTTAGCATGCGTTCACATGCAAAGTGGCCG
>NZ_JVEL01000602.1:0-971 GCF_001076875.1 Serratia sp. 506_PEND | reverse complement strand
GCGTCGTTCCAGCATTTCAGCCAGTTGTATGCTCATGGCGCTGATAGTGTCATTCAGAGCCGTAAGCTCCTGATGATCGGCCCGCAGTTGTGCAAAGCGCTTATCGGTGCCAAAGCTACCGGCATGAATAATCTGCTCAATCAGTATCCAGAACTGTTGCCTGGAGAGGTTACTGGACGCTATCTCCCTGTACACCAATGCCATCTCATCATGACGTTCAATCAGCCGATTAAAAACAGGCCAGGTTGAAGGCCAGGATGGCGGAACGGTCTTTTGCCAGTTGTGAAGTTTCTCTTCCAGCAGTGCCAGTGCGATCGCCGGTGCTTCATCAACGTCAATAATCATCGTTATTTCCTCTGGTTTTCATCTGCTGATTGCCATTATTCACGAATGTCCCTTATGTGTCGGTAACGGGAGGGGCGTTTTTATACAGCTTTCGGGGTACTTCGTTGTTTCTGACTTATCCCCGTGATTTCAGCAACGGCGGCATCTGCTGCTTTGCCTGATGCATTGGCAAACGAAACATTTCACTGACGCCCCGGAGAACGCCAGTGGCGTTGTTACTGTACTGACGGCTGAAAGTACTTTTTTACAGCACCGGTAATGGTTATGAACNATAACCCACCGGAGTCCATTTCAATGAGTTACACCTACCATCCTTACTGGCAGCAACGTATTACAGAGACCTTTAACTGTGCGCTGAGCGCCTATACCCGCGTATTGGCCCTGCGCGTTGACCTCCGTCTACCGGATACAGCAGCCGCTACCGACGCCGCCGTGATATCCCGTTTTATCGACGCCCTGAAAGCCCGCATTGCTGCCCTTCAGACGCGTCAGCGTCGCGAGGGCAAACGCGTCTGGCCGACCACGCTGCGTTTTGTCTGGGCACGAGAGTTTGGTGAAATCAAAGGGAAGAAGCATTACCACGCGGTGCTGTTGCTGAACCGCGATACCTGGTGCGGACCGGGGGA
>NZ_JVEL01000601.1:47563-56603 GCF_001076875.1 Serratia sp. 506_PEND | reverse complement strand
GAAACCGCCTGGCGCGTGGAAGCGGGTGATCTTGCCCGGGCTCGGCAGGAAGGTGTTCGGATCTTCGGCGTTGATGCGGCATTCTACCGCGTGGCCGTGGATCTTCACTTCTTCCTGTTTGATCGACAGCGGCTGACCGGCAGCGATGCGCAGCTGCTCTTTGATCAGGTCCACGCCGGTGATCATTTCGGTAACCGGGTGCTCTACCTGAATACGGGTGTTCATTTCGATGAAATAGAACTCGCCGTTTTCATACAGGAACTCGAAGGTGCCCGCACCGCGGTAGCCGATTTCCACGCAGGCTTTCGAGCAGCGCTCGCCGATGTAGCGGCGCATTTCGCTGGTGATGCCCGGCGCCGGCGCTTCTTCGACCACTTTCTGGTGGCGGCGCTGCATGGAGCAGTCGCGCTCGGCCAGATAGATGGCGTTGCCCTGGCCGTCGGCCAATACCTGAATCTCGATGTGACGCGGATTCTCCAGGTATTTTTCCATGTACACCATGTCGTTGTTGAAAGCCGCTTTGGCTTCCGCTTTCGTCATGTTGATGGACTGCTCAAGGTCTTTGTCGCTGCGCACCACGCGCATGCCGCGACCGCCGCCGCCGCCGGAGGCCTTGATGATCACCGGATAACCGATGCGCTTGGCGAAGGCACGGTTTTTATCCATGTCGTCGGTCAGCGGGCCGTCGGAGCCCGGCACGCATGGCACGCCGGCTTTTTTCATGGCGTTGATCGCGGAAACCTTGTCGCCCATCAGGCGGATGGTTTCGGCTTTCGGGCCGATGAAGATGAAACCGGAGCGTTCAACCTGCTCGGCGAAGTCGGCGTTCTCGGACAGGAAGCCGTAGCCAGGGTGGATCGCCACCGCGCCGGTGATTTCCGCCGCCGAGATGATGGCCGGGATGTTCAGGTAGCTTTTTACCGATGGCGCAGGACCGATGCAGACGGTCTCGTCGGCCAGCAGCACGTGTTTCAGATCGCGGTCGGCCGCGGAGTGAACCGCAACGGTCTTGATGCCCAGTTCTTTACAGGCACGCAGGATGCGAAGCGCGATCTCGCCGCGGTTGGCGATAACAATTTTATCAAGCATGGGGGCGCCTCGTTATTCGATGACGACCAGCGGCTCGTCATATTCGACCGGCTGGCCGTTTTCCACCAGGATGGCTTTCACGACGCCGGACTTGTCCGCTTCGATCTGGTTCATCATTTTCATGGCTTCAACGATGCACAGGGTATCGCCGGCGTTCACTTTCTGGCCCACTTCCACGAAGGCTTTCGCGTCCGGGCTTGGGGTGCGGTAGAAGGTGCCTACCATTGGGGAACGAACGACGTGGCCACTCACGGCCGCCGGTGCTGCAGGGGTTTCTGCCGCAGGCGCGGTGGCAACGGCGGTAGCCAGGGCTGGCTGCTGCTGTGCCGGCATCGCGTAAGCCTGCTGCATGACGGGATAAGCCTGCGCCGGTGCGGCACGGCTGATGCGAACCGATTCTTCGCCTTCAGAGATTTCCAGTTCAGAAATGCCTGATTCTTCAACCAGTTCGATCAGTTTCTTGATTTTACGAATATCCATGAGTGTGATTCCGTACTCTTTTTGTGGAGCAATTAGTGGGTTTTCGACAGACGGTTAACCGCTGCCTGTAAAGCGAAAGCGTAGCCATCCGCGCCGAGGCCGCAAATCACGCCTACCGCTACGTCTGAGAGATAAGAGTGATGGCGGAAAGGTTCGCGGGCGTGCACGTTGGACAGGTGGATCTCGATGAACGGGATCTGCACCGCCAGCAACGCATCGCGCAACGCCACGCTGGTGTGCGTGAACGCCGCCGGGTTTATCAGAATGAAATCGGTGTTGCCGCGCGCCTGATGGATGCGATCGATCAGCTGATGCTCGGCGTTGGACTGCAGATGGCTCAGGGTAATATCCAATGCGGATGCCTGGTTTTCCAATCCGTTAACAATCTCTGTCAGCGTCGTGCTGCCGTACTTCTCCGGCTCACGCGTCCCCAGCAGATTGAGATTGGGGCCGTTCAGAAGCAAAATGTGAAACTTATCCGCCATTGTGCTGGTATCTCCGGCAATAAAACCATCATCGTAGAAAATAACCCGATGTTACCGATTTGTCACCTGTTAAGGGGCAAATTCACCCTGAGAACAGAAACAAGGTCGGGCATTATAACGATATCGTAGCAATTCGCAGCTAAATACTGGTCTTATCAGCGAAGATATTCAACCCCAAATCGACCAACTCGGGGGGCCGCGACGGGAATATGAGCGCTGGAACACAGAAAAAGTTCCCGACGGCGGCGTGCGTTTTTCTACGGCGATAACGCGTATCGCCGTGCGATTCAGCGCCACCAGGCGCGGAATTTCTTGTAACGCAGGCCCAACAGCGCCACCGCCAACAGCGCGTAAATGAACGGCTGGGGAGAAAAGGTTTTGACTGACCACAGGTAGTGGATGGGGGCGAGGATCGCCGCCAGATAGACGAAGTTGTGCAACGTTTGCCATTTGGCGCCCAGTTTGCGCATCGCCCACAGCGTCGACGTGGCCGCCAGCGCCAGCAGGATCAGCCAGGTGAGGATGCCGAGCGTCAGATAGGGCCGGTTCACCAGTTCGCTGCCCAGCAGGCCGAGATTGCTCAGCCCCAGCTCCAGCGTGGAGTAGCTTATCAGGTGCAGCGTACCCCAGGCAAAGCACCACAGCCCTATCAGACGGCGGCAGCGGATCAGCAGCGGCTGGCGGGCGTAGCGCGCCAGCGGGGCGATAGCCAGCGTGGCCAGCAGCAGTTTCAGCGTCATCCTGCCGGTGAAATGCTGGATGTCCTTGGACGGATCGGCGCTGAACCAGCCTTGATCCACTGCCAGCACCAACCACAAAAAGGGCAAAAACGCCGCCAGATGCAGGGCGGCTTTCAGCCATTTGATATGAACAGGCGTCAGGCGCACTTAGAAATTCTCCCGCAGATCCATGCCGCGATACAGCGACGCTACCTGGTCGGCATAACCGTTGAACAGCAGCGTCGGTTGGCGTTTGACGTCGAGAATGCCGCCGGAGCCGATAAAGCGCTCGGTGGCCTGCGACCAGCGCGGATGATCGACGTGCGGATTCACGTTGGCGTAAAAACCGTACTCGTTCGGCGCGGATTGGTTCCAGGTAGTCGGCGGCTGATCGCGCACCAAACGCATATGCACGATCGATTTGATGCCTTTGAAGCCGTATTTCCACGGCGTGATCAGCCGCAGCGGCGCGCCGTTTTGCGGCGGCAGAGTTTTGCCGTACACGCCGACGGTCAGCAGCGCCAGCGGATGCATCGCCTCGTCCAGCCGCAGCCCTTCGACGTAGGGATATTTCAGGCCGCCGCCGATAAAGCGATCTTTCTGGCCGGGCATCTGCTCCGGATCGTACAGCGTCTGGAAGGCCACGTAGCGCGCGTTGCTGTTCGGTTCGGCCAGCTTGATCAGCTTGCCCAGTTCGAAACCGATCCACGGCACCACCATCGACCAGGCCTCGACGCAGCGCATGCGGTAAATGCGCTGTTCCAGCGGGAAACGCTTCATCAGATCGTCGATATCCAGCGTGATCGGTTTCGCCACTTCACCATCGATGCGCACTTTCCAGCCTTCGGTCTTTAGCCCGCCGGCGTTGGCGGCCGGATCGGCTTTGTCGAGGCCGAACTCATAGAAGTTGTTGTAGCCGATCACCTTGTCTTCCGGCGTCATCGCCAGCTGCGCCTGCCAGGCGGCCGGTTTGCTGAATGCCAGCGCTTTGCCCGGCGGCGCCTTGGGGCGATCGTTGCCCTTGAACCACGACAGCAGGTCCGCCTGCGCGCCGGTAGGCAGCGCCAGCGTAGCGGCGGTGATGCCGAGCGCCTGCAGCACCTTGCGCCGCTGGTGGAACACGCTCTCCGGCGTGACGTCGGCCTCGGTTAATTTCGGGTGTTTGTTCATGCTTATGTTCTCCGCGACTGATGCCCGCCGTCCGCGAGCGGCTGACGGGTCTTCATGAAATAAGCATGGCGCTAAAGCCGGCCGGAAGCGAGGGGGCGCGGGAAAATATGAAATTTCGCAGAAGCGGGAGAACTCCCCCCCGTTGTCGGGGGGAAGAAGGTCAGCGGATTTTCACCAGGGTGCGGCCGGTGATTTGGTTGTTCAGCAGCGCGGCGGCGGTGGCCGGCGCCTGCTCGAGGGCGATTTCATGCGTGGCCTGCTGATAGAAGCTGTCCGGCAAAATGCCGGCCAGCCGTTCCCAGGCGGTTTGGCGGCGGTGCAGCGGCGTATGCACCGAATCCACGCCCTGCAGGCGCACGTTGCGCAGAATGAACGGCATCACGGTGGTCGGCAGCTGATAACCGCCCGCCAGGCCGCAGGCGGCGACGGTGCCGTTATAGTTCATCTGCGCCAGCACCCGCGCCAGCAGTTTGTCGCCGACGGTGTCCACTGCGCCGGCCCACAGTTGTTTCTCCAGCGGACGCGGCGTTTCGATATAGCCATCGCGAGACATCACCTCTTTGGCGCCGAGCGCTTTCAGGTACTCGGTATTGCTGTCGCGGCCGCTGATGGCGGTCACCCGGTAACCCAGCGCCGCCAGCAGGGCGATGGCGGTGCTGCCCACGCCGCCGCTGGCGCCGGTGACCAGGATATCGCCGTCGTCCGGGTGCACGCCGCCTTCCTCCAGCGCCATCACGCACAGCATGGCGGTAAAGCCGGCGGTGCCGATGATCATCGCCTTGCGCTCATCCAGCCCGTTCGGCAGCGGCACCAGCCACTCACCGGAGACGCGCGCCTGCTCGGCCAGGCCGCCCCAGTGGTGTTCGCCCACGCCCCAGCCGGTGAGCACCACGCTTTGCCCCTCTTTGAAGCGATCGTCGCGGCTGTGGCGCACGGTGCCGGCGAAGTCGATGCCCGGCACCATCGGGAAGTTGCGCACGATCTTGCCTTTGCCGGTGATCGCCAGCGCATCCTTATAATTTAGGCTGGACCAGTTGATGTCGACGGTGACATCGCCTTCCGGCAACCGATCGCTGCCGATATCTTTGATATGAGCCAGAGTTTGGTCGTCTTGTTGTTCCAATAACAGTGCACGCATGTCACTCTTCCTCTCGTTTACACTTTTCTATCAATGGCTGAATCACATTTATTTGACTATATGCATAATAAGCGGCCCAAGTCCTGATAAAGGACAAAAACGGCGCTTGCAGGTTTTATTCCTCGGCAAGGCTTGTTAGGGTTGGACTGCTCCTTTTAGCTAAAGGGGCACACTCACTTAACCATAGCGGACAAGGCACAGGGATGCGATTTACCACCAAACTCTCTGCATTGATCACTCTGTTGGTCGCGCTGGCGATGTTTTTGATGCTGATGGGATGCTCATACAGCTTCTTTTACGTTACCCAGGATCGCCAGGAGCGCCGCTTTGATTCGCTGGCCACCTCTCTCGATCAAGCCATGTTGCATGAATCGCCGCGCGATCAGGAGAAGTGGTTGCCGATTGTCATGCGCCCGCTCGGCATTGTGTCGATCCGCGTAGAGGCCGGGACCAGCCAACTGCTCGACTATAAATTGCCGACGCTGAAAAAAGAGCCCTGGGATGCGCTGAACGGCTATCGTCAGGTCTCGCGAACTCTGTTGCAGCACCCGGGCAGTACGCTGCACATCACCTACCTCGATCCCTTCGCCAGCGACGTGCGCACGCTGCAATCCACCGCCGCCGTCACGCTGTCGATCGTCGTCATGGTGGTGATTTTGCTGTTCAGCCTGCGCTGGCTGCGTGAGCAGGCCGATGGCGAAGATCGTCTGGAACGCCGCGCGCGGCGCATTCTGAACGGCGAGCGTGAAAACGTCATGCAGGGCGACGTGCGTGAGTGGCCGGCCAACGTCAGCGGCGCGCTCGACCGCCTGCTGGCCGATCTGGCGGAAGCGCGGGAAGAGCGCAGCCGGGTCGATACGCTGATCCGCGCCTTCGCCGCGCAGGACGCCAAAACCGGGCTGAATAATCGCCTGTTCTTCGATAACCAATTGACCACTCAGCTGGAAGATGAAGGCTCGCACGGCATCGTGATGATGGTGCGGCTGCCCGATTTCGAGACCCTGCGCGAGACGCACGGCAGCGTGGCGGTGCAAGAGCTGATGTATTCGCTGGTCAACCTGCTGTCTACCTTCGTGATGCGCTACCCGTCGGCGCTGCTGGCGCGCTACTTCCACAGCGATTTTACCGTGCTGTTGCCGCATCGAACCCTGAAGGAAGCCGACGGCATCGCTTCACAGCTGGTCAACGCCATCGATGCCTTGCCTTCCACGGCGCTGATCGATCGCGAGGCCTTCCTGCACATCGGCATCGTGGCGTACCGCAGCGGTCAAACCACCGAGCAGGTGATCGACTATGCGGAGCAGGCGACGCGCCACGCTACGCTGCAGGGCGAAAACGGGTGGTATGTGTACGACAGCCAGGTGCCGGAAAAGGGGCGCGGCAGCGTCAAGTGGCGCACGCTGCTGGAACAGGTGCTGGCGCGCGGTGGCCCGCGGCTGTATCAGAAACCGGCGGTGACCGTGGAAGGCGAGGTGCACCATCGTGAGATCATGAGCCGGATCTATGACGGCACCCAGGAATTGCTGCCGGCGGAATATATGCCGCTGGTGCAGCAGCTCGGCTTGGCGGAGAGTTACGATCGCCAACAGGTGAGCCGCATCATTCCCTTGTTGGCGCAGTGGCCCGAGGAAACGCTGGCGTTTCCGCTGTGCGTGGACTCGATTTTGCAGCGCTCTTTCCAGCGCTGGCTGCGCGATACGCTGTTGCAATGCGAAAAAAGCCAACGTCGGCGAATTCTGATTGAACTTGCGGAGGCAGATGTGTGTCAACATATCGACCGTTTGCGTCCGGTGCTGAGGCTGCTGTCAGGGCTGGGCTGCCGTCTCGCGGTGTCCAAAGCGGGTTTAACCGTGGTCAGTACGTCCTATATCAAGTCGCTGCAGGTGGAGATCGTCAAGCTCCACCCGGGGCTGGTGCGGAGCATCGATAAGCGGGACGAAAACCAGCTGTTCGTGCAGAGCCTGACCGGCGCCTGCGCGGGCACGCGCGCTCAGGTGTTCGCCGCCGGCGTACGCACGCGCAACGAATGGCAGACGCTGAAAGAGCGTGGGATCCATGGCGGGCAGGGCGACTTTTTCGCATCGCCGGAACCTATCGACGCGGGGCGTAAAAAATATTCACGTCGTTATCGCGTTTAAGCTGATTGACGGACAAAAATTGACGTAGAATGAGGGCCGGATCCATCTGGGCCTCGTTACCGTCTTTTTGGAGTTTTTTCCAAACTGCCTGCGACAACAACGCCTATTTGAGATAGGCTCTTGTCAGCTTTTATCTGGTTGGCGTTGGTAGGTGCTTACCATCGGCGGCAATCAGGGAATATGTTAGATTTTATGAGCTGTGTTACGCCGTTTCGTGCGTTGACAGGGTGGTAAACTGAGCCTTTGTTCAGGGAATTCAGGCCTCATCCAATTTCCGTGCATTCGAGCAGAAACAATACAGACTATTTTTCACCGAAGTAGAACGTTTTTGCGCCTTGTCGCTGCTTCGTGTGGTTGGTAAAGTAGGCGGATTTTATTTTCCGCCCCCAGCTTGCAGGATTATCCTTTCGTTATGTTTAAGAAATTTCGTGGCATGTTTTCCAACGACTTGTCCATCGACTTGGGTACCGCCAATACCCTGATTTATGTTAAAGGGCAAGGCATCGTACTGAATGAACCTTCGGTGGTTGC
This sequence comes from Serratia sp. 506_PEND, assembly GCF_001076875.1. NCBI lineage: Bacteria > Pseudomonadati > Pseudomonadota > Gammaproteobacteria > Enterobacterales > Yersiniaceae > Serratia > Serratia sp. 506_PEND. The sequence goes on along the minus strand of NZ_JVEL01000601.1, from coordinate 48,853 downwards.
CATTCGTCAGGATCGTGCCGGCTCCCCAAAGAGCGTTGCGGCCGTCGGTCATGACGCCAAACAGATGCTGGGCCGCACCCCCGGCAACATCGCGGCTATTCGCCCGATGAAAGACGGCGTGATCGCCGACTTCTTCGTGACCGAAAAAATGCTGCAGCACTTTATCAAACAGGTTCACAGCAACAGCTTCATGCGCCCAAGCCCGCGCGTGCTGGTCTGTGTGCCGGTCGGCGCGACCCAGGTTGAACGCCGCGCGATCCGCGAATCCGCCCAAGGGGCCGGCGCGCGCGAAGTGTTTCTGATTGAAGAGCCGATGGCGGCGGCGATCGGCGCAGGTCTGCCGGTCTCCGAAGCGACAGGCTCCATGGTGGTGGATATCGGTGGCGGTACCACTGAAGTGGCGGTGATCTCGCTGAACGGCGTGGTGTACTCCTCTTCCGTGCGCATCGGTGGCGACCGCTTCGATGAAGCGATCATCAATTATGTGCGCCGCAACTACGGCTCGCTGATCGGCGAAGCCACCGCCGAGCGCATCAAGCACGAAATCGGTTCTGCCTATCCGGGCGACGAAGTGCGCGAAATCGAAGTCCGCGGCCGTAACCTGGCCGAAGGCGTACCGCGCGGCTTTACTCTGAACTCCAATGAAATCCTCGAAGCCCTGCAAGAGCCGCTGACCGGCATCGTCAGCGCGGTGATGGTGGCGCTGGAGCAGTGCCCGCCAGAATTGGCCTCCGACATTTCCGAACGCGGCATGGTATTGACCGGCGGCGGCGCGCTGCTGCGCAACCTCGATCGCCTGCTGATGGAAGAAACCGGCATCCCGGTCGTAGTGGCGGAAGATCCGCTGACCTGCGTGGCGCGCGGCGGCGGCAAGGCGTTGGAAATGATCGACATGCACGGCGGCGATTTGTTCAGCGAAGAATAGTCAGCCCCTGGAAGGAGGAATCGTATCGGATGAATGCGCACAGCGAGAATCGGGTACGGTTCCTCTTTCTGTTGTCGAGGAACTCGCATAATTTATGAAGCCGATTTTTAGCAGGGGGCCTTCCCTGCAACTGCGACTTTTTTTGGCGGTGATTGCGGCCATTGGCCTGATCGTTGCCGACAGCCGGCTCGGCACGTTCGTGAAGATACGCAACTACATGGACACCGCAGTCAGCCCTTTCTATTTTCTGGCCAACGGGCCACGTAAAGTTTTGGACAGCGTGTCAGAGACGCTGGCCACCCGCCAACAGCTGGAGCTGGAAAACCGCGCTCTGCGGCAGGAACTGCTGCTGAAAAACAGCGATA
>NZ_JVEL01000601.1:0-47463 GCF_001076875.1 Serratia sp. 506_PEND | reverse complement strand
GAGCTGCTGGGTTCTCCGCTGCGTCAGGACGAACACAAGATGGTCACCCAGGTGATCTCCACCGGTTCCGATCCGTATAGCGATCAGGTGGTGATCGACAAAGGGTCGGACAACGGCGTCTATGAAGGCCAGCCGGTCATCAGCGACAAGGGCGTGGTCGGTCAGGTGGTGGCGGTGGCGAAAGTCACCAGCCGCGTGCTGCTGATCTGCGACGCCTCGCATGCGCTGCCGATCCAGGTGCTGCGCAACGATATTCGGGTGATCGCCGCAGGCAGCGGCTGCGCCGACGATCTGCAACTGGAGCATCTGCCGAACAACACCGATATCCGCGTTGGCGACGTGCTGGTCACCTCCGGTCTCGGCGGCCGCTTCCCGGAAGGCTATCCGGTGGCGGTGGTCTCCTCGGTCAAGGTCGACAACCAGCGCGCTTACACTGTGATTCAGGCGCGGCCGACCGCCGGTCTGCAGCGCTTGCGTTACCTGTTGCTGCTGTGGGGCGCCGATCGCAACGGCGACATGCCGCTGCCGCCGGACGAAGTGCACCGCGTGGCCAATGAACGCCTGATGCAGATGATGCCGCAGGTGCTGCCGCCTGCCGGTTCCGTCGGGCCGCAACTGCCGGCTCCGGCCACCGGGGTGGCGCCGCAAACCACGGCTCCGGCCTCTGCTCAGCCTCAGGTTCAGCCCGCGGCGGCGGGGGTGGTGCAATGAACAGCTACCGCAGCCACGGGCGCTGGATAATCTGGCTGTCGTTCCTGGTGGCGTTGGTGCTGCAAATCATGCCGTGGCCGGAACAGATCTACATGTTCCGGCCTTCCTGGCTGGTGTTGATCCTGATCTACTGGGTGATGGCCTTGCCGCACCGGGTCAACGTCGGCACCGGCTTCGTGCTGGGGCTGATCATGGATCTGATCCTCGGTTCCACGCTGGGCGTGCGCGCGCTGGCGCTGGGCATCATCGCCTATCTGGTGGCGTTCAAATTCCAACTGTTCCGCAATATGGCGCTGTGGCAACAGGCGCTTATCGTCGTGCTGCTGTCGCTGTCGATGGATGTGGTGGTGTTCTGGGCTGAGTTTTTAGTGATCAACGTCTCTTTCCGCCCAGAGGTGTTCTGGAGTAGTGTGGTAAACGGCATTTTGTGGCCGTGGTTATTCCTGTTGATGCGCAAAATCCGCCGTCAGTTCGCCGTACAGTAAGGGTATATCAATGACTTCGCTTTATCTGGCCTCCGGCTCCCCACGTCGACGTGAACTGCTGACCCTGCTGGGCGTGTCGTTCGACATTCTGCTGACGCATACCGAAGAGCAGCGCCGGGAAGGCGAAGCCGCGGAGGCCTATGTGCGCCGCCTGGCGCAGGACAAGGCCAAAGCGGGCGTGGCGCTGGCGCAGGAAGATCGGCCGGTGCTGGGCGCCGACACCATCGTGGTGCTCAACGGCCGGGTGCTGGAGAAGCCGCGCGACGAAGCCCATGCGGCGGACATGCTGGCGGCCCTGTCCGGCAAGCAGCATCAGGTGATGACGGCAGTAGCGATCGCCGATCGCCACGACGTGCGTTGCCAACTGGTGGTGACCGACGTGACGTTCCGCAGCCTGTCACAACAGGATATCCGCGACTATATTGCTACGGGCGAACCGATGGATAAGGCGGGCGCCTATGGAATTCAAGGAAAGGGTGGTTGTTTCGTCAGAACGATAACCGGGAGTTATCACGCAGTGGTTGGTCTGCCGCTGGTCGAAACACATGAGCTGCTCAGTAATTTTGTCGCATTACGTGATGTAAGAACCGGTTGATGGGCGCTGCCATTATCGACCGGCTCTGAGGAGAAGGCATGACAGCTGAGCTACTGGTTAATATCACACCGTCTGAAACGCGGGTCGCCTATATCGATGGCGGCATTCTGCAAGAGATCCATATCGAACGCGAATCCAAACGCGGCATCGTCGGCAATATTTATAAAGGGCGCGTCAGCCGCGTCCTGCCGGGCATGCAGGCGGCGTTCGTCGACATCGGCCTGGACAAGGCCGCCTTCCTGCACGCCTCCGACATCATGCCGCATACCGAATGCGTCGCCGGCGACGAGCGGAAAAACTTCCACGTGCGCGACATCGCCGAGCTGGTGCGCCAGGGGCAAGACCTGATGGTGCAGGTGGTGAAAGATCCGCTTGGCACCAAGGGCGCGCGTCTGACCACCGATATCACGCTGCCTTCGCGTTATCTGGTCTTCATGCCGGGCGCGGCGCACGTCGGCGTGTCGCAGCGCATCGAAAGCGAAGCCGAGCGCGAGCGCCTGAAGGCGATCGTGGCGCCGCACTGCGACGAGCTGGGCGGTTTTATCATCCGCACCGCGGCGGAAGGCATCGGCGAGGAAGAGCTGGCGCAGGACGCCGCATTCCTCAAACGCCTGTGGACCAAGGTGATGGAGCGCAAGAAGCGCAACCAGACCAAATACAAGCTGTACGGCGAGCTGGCGTTGGCGCAGCGCATTTTGCGCGATTTCGCCGGCGCGGCGCTGGATCGCATTCGCGTCGATTCGCGGCTGACGCACGATCTGCTGGTGGAGTTCACCGGCGAGTACATTCCGGACATCACCAACAAGCTCGAGCTCTATACCGGCAGCCAGCCGATTTTCGATCTGTACGATGTGGAAAACGAGATCCAGCGCGCGCTGGAGCGCAAGGTGGAGCTGAAGTCCGGCGGCTATCTGATCATCGATCAGACCGAGGCGATGACCACGGTTGACATCAACACCGGCGCCTTCGTCGGCCACCGCAACCTCGACGAAACCATTTTCAATACCAACATCGAGGCGACGCAGGCCATCGCGCGCCAGCTGCGGCTGCGCAACCTGGGCGGCATCATCATCATCGACTTTATCGATATGAACAACGAAGAGCATCGCCGCCGGGTGCTGCACTCGCTGGAGCAGGCGTTGAGTAAAGATCGGGTAAAAACCACGATCAACGGCTTCTCTCAGCTAGGCTTAGTTGAAATGACGCGTAAACGCACGCGTGAAAGCATTGAACATGTGCTCTGTCACGATTGTCCTACTTGCAATGGGCGCGGCACCGTGAAAACGGTGGAAACCGTGTGCTACGAGATCCTGCGCGAGATTGTGCGCGTGCACCATGCTTACGATTCCGATCGCTTCCTGGTGTACGCCTCCGCGGCGGTCGGCGAAGCGCTGAAGAGCGAAGAGTCGCATGCGCTGGCCGAAGTGGAGATCTTCGTCGGCAAACAGGTGAAGGTGCAGATCGAACCGTTGTACAGCCAGGAGCAGTTCGACGTCGTCATGATGTAGCCCGCCCGACATCGGTAGGGGCCCGGCACGCCGGGCCCGTCAGTGCATAGATATTCCCGTTGCCAGGCAGCGGAGCAAGGAGAACTGCGTGAGGCGACTGCCTGGGATTCTGTTAGCAACAGGCGCCACCCTAATCGTGATTGTGGCGCTGCTGATCAGCGGGCTGCGCCTGATGCTGCCGAAGCTGAACGACTATCGTCCCCAACTGCTGGCGCAGGTGGAGAAGCTATCCGGTGTGCCTGTGCAGATGGATTTCCTGCAGGGCAGTTGGGAAACCTTCGGCCCACAGCTTGAAGTGCGCAACCTGAGCGTTACGCTGCCCAAAAGCGATGTGCATATCGAACGCGTGACGCTGGCGCTGGACGTGTGGCAATCGCTGCTGCATTGGCGCTGGCAGTTCCGCGATCTGACCTTCTATCAATTCCGCCTCGATCTGAACGCCACGCTGGGCGGCGATCGTGAGGGCGACGGCCTTGAGCCCGGTAAAATCAGCGATCTGATGCTGCGCCAGCTCGACCATTTCGATCTGCGCGACAGCCGTATCTCGTTCCTGACACCTGCCGGCGCGCGCGCCGAATTCGACATTCCCCAACTGACCTGGCTCAACGGCCGCGATCGCCACCGCGCCGAGGGGCAGATCAGCCTGTCGACGCTGAACGGCCAACACGGCGTGGTGCAGCTGCGCATGGACCTGCGCGATAATCAGGGCCTGCTGGACACCGGCACGGTCTATCTGCAGGCCGATAACATCGACATGAAACCCTGGTTTACCCGCTGGCTGCGCGCCAATACCGGGCTGGAAAGCGCCGACTTCAGCCTGGCGGCCTGGCTGCAGGTGCAGAACGGCGAAATCGCCGGCGGCCATGCGTTGCTCAAGCAGGGGGCGGCCAACTGGAATACCGGCGCCGCGCAGCACCGGCTGGACGTGGACAATCTGGCGCTGTCGTTGCGCCGCCAGGGCACCGGTTGGCAGCTCGACGTGCCGCAGCTGCGGTTGAGCACCGACGGCCAGGCCTGGCCGCAGGGCGCGCTTTCCGCGCTGTGGCTGCCGGAAAACACCGAATTCATGGGGCCGGCGCAGAATGAAGAGCTGCGGGTGCGCGCGACTCACCTTCAACTGGAGCGCCTGTCGGCGCTGCTGCCGACCTTCTCGTTCCTCAGTCCGGACGCGCTCGAGCGCTGGAACGATCTGCAGCCGCAGGGGCAGGTGGCAGCGCTGGCGCTGGACATCCCGCTCAAGCAGCCGGAAAAGAGCCGTTTTCAGGCGCTGTGGCGCGATGTCAGCTGGCAGCGTTGGGAACTGCTGCCGGGCGTCAACCACTTCTCCGGCGCGTTGAGCGGCGGGGTGGAGAACGGCCGCCTGACGCTGGGGCTCACTGACAGCACCCTGCCTTACGGCGACATGTTCCGCGCGCCGCTTGAAATCAGCAGCGCGCGCGGCGCGCTGACCTGGCGTTACAACGACCAAGGTTGGGAGCTGGCGAGCCAGGGGCTGGACGTCAAGGCGAAGTCGCTGTGGGTCAACGGTGATTTCCGTTATCAGCAGCCGGCCAAGGGCGAGCCGTGGCTGAACATCCTGGCGGGCATCCGCCTGTATGACGGCGCCGACGCCTGGCGCTATTTCCCGGAGCCGTTGATGGGCAAGCATCTGGTGGACTACCTGGGCGGCGCCATTCAGGGCGGCCAGGTGGATAACGCCACGCTGATTTATTCCGGCGATCCGCAGCATTTCCCGTACCGCAAAAACGAAGGGCAGTTCGAAGTCTTCGTGCCGCTGCGTCACGCCACCTTCCAGTTCCAACCGGGCTGGCCGGCGCTGACCGATTTGGCGATCGATCTCGATTTCGCCAACGAGGGATTGTGGATGCATGCGCCGCAAACCCGGTTGGGCAAGGTGGCGGGCAAAAATATCAGCGCGGTGATCCCGGATTACCTGAAAGAGCGGTTGCTGATCGACGCCGATGTCGCGGGGGCGGGCAGCGACGTACATGATTACTTCATGCAGACACCGTTGCACGATTCGCTGGGGGCGGCGCTGGAGCAGCTGCAGATTGGCGGTGATGTCAGTGGGCGCTTACATCTTGATATCCCCCTGGACGGCGAGCAGGTCAGAGCCACCGGCGAAGTGGCGCTGAACAACAATTCGTTGCTGATAAAACCGCTGGAAAGCGAGCTGCAGAAGCTCAGCGGCAAGTTCCGCTTCGACAATGGCAATCTGGAGAGCGACACCCTGTCGGCCAACTGGTTCGGGCAACCGGTGGCGGTCAACTTCACTACGCAGGAAGGCGAGCGTGACTACAAGGTCAACGTCGGCCTGAAAGGAGACTGGCAGCCGGGCAAGTTCCCCGGCCTGCCGAAAGAGGCCGCCGATGCGCTCAGCGGCAGCGCGCCCTGGCAGAGCCAGGTGGCCATCACGCTGCCGCACCAAGGTTCGGCTAGCTACGATATCGGCCTTGACGCAGACCTGAAGAAAGTGAGCAGTCACTTACCTTCACCGCTGGACAAGGCGCCGGGCGAAGCGCTGCCGGTGAACGTCAAGGTCAAAGGCGGTTTGAACGGCTTCATGTTGACCGGCAGCGCGGGCAAGCAGAACCGCTTCAACAGTGAATGGAACTTCGACAAAAAACAGGTGAATCTGGCGCGCGCCGCGTGGCAAACCAACGGTGGCGGCACCCCGCCGCTGCCGGCCGGCAAATCGATGACGCTGAACCTGCCGGCGCTGGACGGCGAGCAATGGCTGGCGCTGCTGGCGCCGGCGCTGAAACAGGGCGGCGGCAGCGGTCAGGTGGGCGGTTTCAGCTTCCCCACCACCGTGGCGCTGACCACGCCGCAGCTGCTGTTGGGCGGCCAGGCCTGGCATAAGCTGACGCTGTCGGCCGAAAAACAGCTTGGCGCTACCCTGGTGAGCGCCAAGAGCGACGAAGTGGACGGCAGCCTGCGGGTGGCCGATCGCGGGCCGTGGCGCGCCGATATCAACTACCTGTATTACAACCCACAGTTCGCTGAGACGAAAAACGCGGCGGGCGCGGCGGCGCCGTCGACCGAGAAACTTTCTTTCCGCGACTGGCCTTCGCTGATGCTGCGCTGCAAGTCGTGCTGGGTGCTGGGGCAGAACCTCGGCAGGGTCGAGGCGGATCTGACCAATCGGGGAGATACCCTGACGCTGGATCACGGCCTGGTCGACACCGGCAAAGGGCGCATGAGCGCCACCGGCCTGTGGAAACAAAATGCGCAGGAAGAGCGCAGCTCGCTGAAAGGCAAGCTGCTCGGCGGCAAGATCGATGAAACCGCCGCCTTCTTCGGCATCACTATCCCGCTGAAAGGGGCGCCTTACGACGTGGACTTCGATCTGTACTGGCACGGCGCGCCGTGGCAGCCGCAGGTGAATACGTTGAGCGGCGCGCTGCAGGTCAAGATGGGCAAGGGCGAGATCGACAGCATGGGCGGCGGCCGCGCCGGCCAGCTGCTGCGGCTGGTCAGCTTCGACGCCCTGCTGCGCAAGCTGCAGTTTGATTTCAGCGATACCTTCGGCAAAGGTTTCTACTTTGATTCCATCCGCAGCACCGCCTGGCTGAAAGATGGCATAATGCATACTGATAATCTATTGATCGACGGCCTGGCGGCGGACATCGCCATGAGCGGCCAGATCGATCTGGCGCGCCGCCGCATCGATATGGAGGCGGTGGTGGCGCCGGCGATTTCGGCGACCGTCGGCGTGGCCACGGCGTTTGTCGTCAACCCGATCGTCGGCGCGGCGGTATTTGCCGCCTCGCAGGTGCTGGGGCCGCTGTGGAGCAAGATTTCGCTGATTCGCTACCATATCGGCGGCGATCTCGACCAGCCGAAGATCAATGAGGTACTTCGTAAGGCAAAGGAGGATAAGGCGTCATGAGGAATGCTAACGTTGCGTTGTTGCAGTTGTGCAGTGGCGATCAGGTGCGCGATAACCTGGCCCAGATTGAACAGCAGATCAAGCAGCTCAATGCCGGGGTAAAACTGGTCATGACGCCGGAGAACGCGCTGCTGTTCGCCAACTCCGCGGCCTACCGCCAACAGGCGGAAAAACAGGGCGATGGCCCGCTGCAGAACGCGGTGCGCGAGCTGGCGCGCCGCTATGGCGTGTGGTTGCTGGTGGGCTCGATGCCCTTGATCAGCCGTGAAAACCCGGAACTTATCACCACCAGCAGCCTGTTGTTCGACGAACAGGGCGAGATCCGCGCCCGCTACGACAAGCTGCACATGTTCGATGTGGACATCAACGATGCGCACGGCCATTACCGCGAGTCGGATACCTACCAGCACGGGCAGCACCTGACGGTGGTGGATACGCCGGTCGGGCGTTTGGGCATGACCATATGTTACGATCTGCGCTTCCCTGCGCTGTTCCAGGCGCTGCGGGCGCAGGGCGCCGAACTGATTTCGGTGCCGGCGGCCTTTACCCGGGTGACCGGCGAGGCGCATTGGGAAATCCTGCTGCGCGCCCGGGCGATCGAAAACCAGTGCATGATCCTGGCGCCGGCGCAGGTGGGGCGCCACGGGCCGACCCGCCGCACCTGGGGCCACTCGATGGCTGTCGACGGCTGGGGCAAGGTGCTGGCCGAGAACGCGGACGCCGTGGCGGCACTGAAGGTGCGTGTGGACGCCGCAAGCCTGAAAAATATTCGTGCGCAGATGCCGGTGCTGCAGCACAACCGATTCCAGACGTCGCTGACGGCGCCGTCTGACAAGCTATCCTCCAATCAAGAGTGAAACCATTATGAGCCTGACGTTTGTCAGTGAGCAGTTACTCGCTACCAACAAGCTGAGTCATCAAGACCTGTACAGGGTACTGGGTCAACTGGCAGAACGCCGTATCGACTACGCCGATCTCTATTTCCAGTCCAGCTATCACGAAGCCTGGGTGATCGAGGACGGCATCATCAAGGATGGCTCTTACAATATCGACCAGGGCGTCGGCGTGCGCGCCGTCAGCGGTGAGAAGACCGGCTTCGCCTATGCCGATCAGATCACCCTGAATGCGCTGCAGCAGAGCGCCCAGGCGGCGCGCAGCATCGTGCGTGAGCAGGGCGACGGGCGGGCGCATACCCTGGGTGAGATCGGTTACCGGGCGCTGTATCCGCTGCTCGATCCGCTGCAAAGTCTGCCGCGCGAAGAGAAAATCGCCCTGCTGCACCGCGTCGACAAGGTGGCGCGCGCCGCCGATGCGCGAGTGCAGGAAGTGAACGCCAGCATTACCGGCGTTTACGAGCAGGTGTTGGTGGCCGCCACCGACGGCACGCTGGCGGCGGATGTTCGCCCGCTGGTGCGCCTCTCCGTCAGCGTGCTGGTGGAGCAGGACGGCAAGCGTGAGCGCGGCTCCAGCGGCGGCGGCGGTCGTTTCGGTTACGACTATTTCCTGGAAACCGTCGACGGCGACGTGCGCGCCGATGCCTACGCCAAAGAAGCGGTGCGCATGGCGCTGGTTAATCTTGGCGCGGTGGCGGCGCCGGCCGGCAATATGCCGGTAGTGTTGGGCGCCGGCTGGCCGGGCGTGCTGCTGCATGAGGCGGTGGGCCACGGCCTGGAAGGCGACTTCAACCGACGCGGCACCTCGGTGTTCAGCGGCCATATGGGCGAGCGGGTGGCGTCCGAACTGTGCACCGTGGTGGATGACGGCACTCTGCACGGGCGCCGCGGCTCGTTGGCGATCGACGACGAAGGCGTGCCGGGCCAGTACAACGTGCTGATTGAAAACGGCGTATTGAGAGGTTACATGCAGGACAAGCTCAACGCGCGGCTGATGGGCGTCGCCCCGACCGGCAACGGCCGCCGCGAGTCCTACGCGCATCTGCCGATGCCGCGCATGACCAACACCTACATGCTGGCGGGCCAATCGACGCCGGAAGAGATCATCGCCAGCGTCGAGTACGGTCTGTACGCGCCGAACTTTGGCGGCGGCCAGGTGGACATCACCTCCGGCAAGTTCGTGTTCTCCACCACCGAAGCCTACCTGATCGAAAAGGGCCGTATCACCAAACCGGTGAAAGGGGCGACGCTGATCGGCTCCGGCATTGAGGCGATGCAGCAGATCTCGATGGTCGGCAACGATCTGGCGCTCGATAAAGGCGTGGGCGTGTGCGGCAAGGAAGGCCAGAGCGTGCCGGTAGGCGTCGGCCAACCGACGCTGAAACTGGATACGTTGACCGTCGGCGGCACGGCGTAATCTTTCCTCAAGGGGCCGCGCGTTGGCCCCTCAACCATTCTCCATTTTGCGGCCTTTCTCGCATTCGTAACGCTAAGCGCGGCAGGACGCCGTAGCCTGCACGACATAATGGAATAAAATTGACGTGGCGAAAAAACAGATCACTACGAGAATGACGCGCCTGGCTTTATCCGCCCGGCATTGGCTGCTGGTGCTGGGGGTCCTCTCTCTGACGGGGTGCGCCCGTTCCGATGCGTTGTGGGGCGTGGTCGATAAGCTCTGCATGGCCAACTATCAGCAAAAGCGCGATCCGGCCCCGTGTGAGCAGATTTATATGCCGCAGGGGAAAGCGCAGGGCTTCAGCGTGCTGCAAAACCCGCGTTATCCCTATCACTTCATCCTGGTGCCGACGGCGCCGCTCTCCGGCATCGAAAGCCCGCAACTGCTGGCCGGGGAACGGACGGACTATTTTGGCTATGCATGGCTGATGCGTTACCGGCTGGCCGCTGAGTATGGCGGGCCGGTGCCGGATGATATGTTGGGCATGGCGATCAACTCCGCTTATGGCCGCAGCCAGAACCAATTGCATATTCACCTGACCTGTCTGCGCGAAGATGTGCGGCGCCAATTGCAGGCGGAACGCCCCTACATACAGGAGCAATGGCGGCCTTTGCCGGATAAGTTGTTGCGCCACACCTATTATGCTCGCCGCGTGATGCAGCCAGCCGTGATGGGCATCTACCCGATTAAGGATTTGGCGGATTATTTCCATCTGTCGCCGCCGCAGCTGGCGGAATATGGCGTGGTCGTCGTTCCGACGACGTTTGCCGGCCGGCAAGGGTTTATTTTGCTGGCCTCGAAGCGCGGCTGGGACGTCGGCAATCGCGCGTCGGTAGAATCGCTGCTGGATAAAGAGTGCGCGATTTTGCCGCGTTAATTGTGCTACATAAATGACGCAGGTGAGAGCGACGAGGCATCGCTCTCACCTTGTTGTCCCTACCTAAACCGCGCATCCCGCGTAAACAGGAAAGCGGCTTCCCGCAGGCGAGCGTCGGCTTCCGCCTGGGCCCCCTGATAGCGCAAGATCATGATCAGCGTGGCGTAGACGTTGGCGTCGATACGGCGCTGCAGATAGGCATTGGCCCACTGCCGATAGCCGGTCAACAGGGCATCATCACGTGTCTGGTTATAGACCAGCAGCGCGTGAGATTGCTCGTCGAACGTTTTGCGCTCCCGGTAGATCCAGGCGGCTGGCGGCGGCATCTGCTCGATGCTGTCGATGTTGGCCAGCATAGTGCGTTCCGACTGAGTGAGCGCCATGCGCCCTTGCCAGGCGAAGACCGCCATCGCCAGCACGCCGATCGCCGCCATCGCCACCGGCAGGCTCAGGGCTTTGGCGAACGGCAGCGGGCGGGGCTCGCCGGTTTGGCCGTCCAGCAACGCCAGCAGCAACAGAAACGCCAGCCAGTGCGGCGCAGACAGATAGAAAGGGTATTCCAGCTGGGTATGCACCAGCATTGGCAGCAGCACCAGGAACAGCCCGACGCGCGCGCCGTCCCGCTGCGCGCGATCCCGTTGCCAGGCGCATTTCAGCAGCAGCGCGCCGGCGGCGAGGACGATCATGATACCCGCCAGCGCCGGCAGACCACCCTCAACCCACCACAGCAGGATTTCATTGTGCGGATGCCCGGCGACTTCCAGCACTTCTCGCCAGGGCATTTCCTGCAGGCGGAAGTGCGCGAAGCCGTATTCAAAACCGCCGTAACCCCAGCCCAGCAGCGGCTTGGCCAGGATCATGGCGCCGACGTCGTGCAGCATGGTCAGACGCGCGCTGTTGGATAGCCCCCGACCGATCAGGCCGGTGTGACCCTCCAGACCGAAACCGGTGAACAGCACCGTGAGGCCGATCGCCATACCCAACAGCAGCGCACCGCCGGCCCAGCGGCTTGCGGCCGGGCGCTGGCGGGCAAAACGCCACAGCAGCAATGCCGCCGCCAAGGCGCCGCCGAGCCAGGCGGCGCGCGACTGGATCAGCACCAGCAGGGCGGAGAAAACGGCCAGCAGCGCGAGCAGCGGGATTTGCCGCCGCCGCATCGGCGCAGAGAGGGGAGCAAGCAGCAGCCAGAGCGCCAAAGCCAGCCCGGTGGCGATAAAGCTGCCCAGCACGTTCGGTTGCTGAAAGACGCCGTAGACCCGGCTTCCGTGAGGGGATACCCACGCCAGCGCGGGGGCGAACAGTTGCAGAGCCGCCAGCAGCGCCTGAACGCCAGCGGCGAACAGCAGACCGTACAGCAATAGGTTGCGCTGCCTGGGGGTTAGGCGCAGCTGCAGGCAGGCGACATAGAACAGCCAACCGCCGAGCAGGCCGGCGCAGCGCCACAGGGCGTCTTCGCGCCACTCGGGGCGGGTATACAGCAGCGGCAGCGCCAGCACGGCGATGCCGAGCAGTAATAGCCGGGCGGTGGGGGTAAGCGAAAGGCGGATGCGACCCAGGCAAACGGTAAACGTCACGATCAGCGTAGTGAGCGCCATGACGCCCCAGGCCTGAATGTTTTGCGGCAGCGCCAGACCGTCGCCGCCCATATTGGGATGATAGATCGGCAGGAGCGCCGTCATCCAGATCAGCAGCAGGGGCAGCACGGCGATGGTCGCTGCGTTAGCGGGAGATTTATCGGCCATGGTTAACCTGCCAAGGCCTGATAGCGTTTATTGAATGCATGTTTTGATTATTCCCTATCCTTTATCCTGATGTTGAAATGTGTGTAATGTTCAATTCGAAAATGTCTTACGGGAAATTTAAGTCGTCTTCATGGTGAAGCGATAAATAATGTTTGCCCTGAGAATGCGTGAGGCTGTGCGCCTAAAGAAAGGTTAAGCCGTATTTTTCACCCGCAAAAAGCATTTTTGTTTTTTCAAAAACAGACGCGCTATTTTCTCAAATCTATTGCGATTCAGTCAATTTTTAATCTAACTATTGTTTTTATTTATTAAAATCAGTTGGTTGGTCTTTTTGTTGGCGTGTGTGAATATCGTGAGGCATCCCGGCAATGGCCTATATCGGCAGGTAATGTGAAGAATAAAATAGGTATCTGCTTGTTTAATTTGTTTCGTCAGTGGCGGCGTGACGGAGGAGGTTTATTTCATCGTTTCCCATTGCTGACTTTTAAATTAAAAGTGATTTTCATGGTTTTATTTTTATTAAGATTCTTCTTGTCTCTATCTTTTTATTTGGGCTTTTATAAAATGATTTATTGTTAGGATTGTTCTGCTGAATTGGAAATAAAGACGTTATGTCTTGAGCCTCCCCGTTGCCGCGGCAGAATACAGACTAACGCGCCTGCCCAAGCGCGTTAGTCTTGTCTCCCGTCCGCTTACTCCACCTCACCGATCCGCTTTAGCGCATCCACCACCAGATCCCAGAATTTATCCTGATCCAGTTTGACCGCGACCTGGGTGTGGCAGTCCGGCGGCGGCGGCGCGCGGAAGTCCGTGACCGTCATGCCCAACGTCAGGGTGCCGGTCAGTTCGATATCCACCGGCGCTTTGCGCACCGTCATGACGCTCGGGTCGATCACGTAGGCCACCGCGCAAGGATCGTGTACCGGCGGGGCGCTGAAGCCTTGCGCCTGTTGGTACATACGGCCAAAGAATGCCAGCAGTTCGCCGACGAAGGCGGCCGGCCGGGTGCCGAGGGCGGCGATGCGTTCGCAGACTGCCGGCGTGGCCAGCGCCTGATGGGTGAGATCCAGCCCGACCATGGTGAGCGGCCATTTTTCGTTGAACACGATGTGCGCCGCCTCGGGATCGATTTTGATATTGAACTCCGCCACCGCGCTCCAGTTGCCCACATGATAGCCGCCGCCCATCAGCACCACTTCCTTGACCCGTTCGGCAATGCGCGGCTCTTTACGCACCGCCATGGCGATATTGGTCAGGCCGCCGGTCGGCACCAGCGTCACGCTGCCCGGCGGGTGGGCCATCACGGTCTCGATGATCAGGTCTACCGCATGGCGTGAGTCCAACTGCAGGTGGGGTGCCGGCAGCACCGGGCCATCGAGGCCTGAGTCGCCGTGAATGTCGGGCGCCACTTCGATATTGCGCACCAGCGGGCGCGGGCAGCCGGCGGCGAAGGGGACGCCGGTGATATTGGCGATGCGGGCCACCGCCAGGGCGTTGCGCGTCACTTTGTCCAGCGTCTGGTTACCCACCACGGTGGTGACCGCCAGCAGGTCGATCTGCGGATTGCCCCAGGCCAGCAACAGAGCGATGGCGTCGTCATGCCCCGGGTCACAGTCCAGTATGATTTTTTTCATGGTTATTCCTGATGCAGGGAGAGGTTTCCGCAGCATAACGCAGCGCGGCGGAGTGGGATAATGCCGATGGTGCTTTTGTTAACGGCATCAAAGCCTTGCCACTTTTACGATGTAATGAAACGTAAATCCTGCTCGCCGGGCTTTACCCTGGAGTTTACTCCAGGGTTTACAGTGAGGTTCAGCGTCAATGCACAGAGGAGAGGCGGGATGAGCTTACTGAAACGGTTGTTGGGGCAAGGCGGTATTAACGGCGGTCATCAGCGCGCGGGCCACGGCGGCGGGCATCATGGCAACCGCTATAATCAGCATGGCGAGCCGGGGCCGCTGTGCCCGGAATGCCGGGCTGTGAATAAATCGGGCGCGCGTTATTGCCACCGCTGCGGTCAGCCGTTTGCCGCGGTGAGCGCCACCTGCGGCCAGTGCGCCGCGCCGTTGCCGTCGGGTAGCCGCTTTTGTCCGCAGTGCGGCGGCGGTGTGCCGTGAACCGGGGCGCTTGGACACTCGCGCTGCTGCTGGGCGCCATGGCGCTATGGACGCTGCTGGCCTGGGGCGTAGCCGGGGTGCTGGCCTGGCTCCCGGCGTTGGCGGAGGCAGCCGGGAATGCATCGTTGCCGGTGAACGGTGCGCTGAGCCTGGTGCCGCAGGCGGTGCTGGACGCCTGGCTGCCGTGGCTGAAACAGCTGGGCAGCGGGCTGGCGAGCTATTTTCCTGCGCTGCTGACCTGGGCGGGCTACGCCGTCTGGCTGCTGTGGGGCTTCGGCATGGTGGCGCTGACGCTGCTGGCCGCGCTGGCGCGACGCTATTTGAGCGCTGCTCAGCGATAGCCCTGATAGACCGCCGCTACGCGTTCGAAATAGTCGGTTAAATAATTGATGCACACCTGCACCTTCAGCGGCAGTTTGTCCTTCTCGGTATAGAGCGCGTAGATCGGCCGCGGATCCGAATGGTAGCTTTTGAACAGGATCTCGATCTCGCCGCGTTTGATCTCTTCGATCACCCACATCAGCGGGGCGTAGGCGATGCCGGCGCCGTTTTTCAGCCAACGGATCATGGTGGAGGAGTCGTTGGTGACGAAGCGCCCCTGCGGGGAAATGCGCGTGGTGATGCCTTCCGGCGACATCAGTTCGAATTCGCTGTCGGGCCGCACGCTGTACTCCAGCCAGGAGAAGTTGACCATGTCGCTCGGCTTCTGCGGCGTGCCGTGCTGGATCAGGTAGCTTTTGGCGGCGCACACCACCATCGGCATCTGCCCCAGGCGGCGAGAGAACAGGCTGGAGTCCTGCAGCGCCCCGGTGCGGATCACCAGATCCAGCCCGTCGGTGATCAGATCCGGCGCCGGAATGCCGGTTACCAGGTTGACCGTCAGGCCCGGGTACTCTTTCATCATCTCGGCGGTCATGTTCGCCAGCACGTTTTGCGCCATGGTGGATGAGCTGCCGATGCGCAGCGTGCCGGCGGGCGTATTGTTAAACGCATACAGCTGTTCATGCACTTCGCTGACTTCCTGCAGCATGCGTCGGCAGCCCTGATAGTAGATTTTGCCGGCCTCGGTCAGGCCGATGCTGCGCGTGCTGCGGTTCAACAGCTTGACCTGCAGCTCATTTTCCAGTTTCGAGACGGTTTGGCTGATCGATGAAACGCTCATGCCGAGTTGGCGCGCGGCCGCGGTAAACGACCCGAACTCAACCACTTTGGCGAATACCGACATCCGTTTTAATCTTTCCATTATTCACTCTGGCTTAAAAGTGATTTAGATCACAGATTGTTGATGCCTTGATAGTAAGCAGGCTAATATAACGTGGTCGGGTGAATAGACCTTACCAACGTGCGAGAGCGATCGGCGACGTAATCCTGCCGCTCCTCCGGCACCCTCGCAATCCCTGTCGTGGACGTCTGCCCCAAAGTTTAACCTTTTTTCGGGTTCGTGACCTGGACAAGCTGTCTGGTCAAGATTTGTGGCGCGCGCACGCTAAAATGTAAAGAGAATGTGAATGGCGAGATGTGTCTTTCCCCGGCGCAGTGAACAATAAGGAAAAAGTGATGAGTTTGCTTCCGGTTATGGTCATCTTCGGACTGTCGTTTCCGCCGGTGTTTTTCGAGCTGCTGGTGTCGCTGGCGCTGTTTTTTCTCTTGCGCCGCCTGCTGCAGCCGACGGGGATTTACGATTTTGTCTGGCATCCGGCGCTGTTTAACACTGCGCTGTATTGCTGCTTGTTTTATCTGATTTCATGTCTTTTTGTTTGAGGTCGCTGTGAAAAATTTTTCGATAAAAATAACCCGAATCGCGATCACTTTGATTCTTGTGCTGTTGGGCATCGCCGCGATATTCAAGGCCTGGGTGTTCTACACCGAGTCGCCGTGGACGCGTGATGCCAAGTTTACCGCCGATGTGGTGGCGATCGCGCCGGACGTCAGCGGCCTGCTGACCGACGTGCCGGTGGTGGATAACCAACTGGTGAAGAAAGGCCAGGTGCTGTTCGTGGTCGATCGGCCGCGTTATGAGCAGGCGTTGGCGGAAGCCGGCGCCGATGTCGCCTACTATCAAGCGTTGGCGGCGGAAAAACGGCGCGAGGCCGGCCGCCGCGTGAAGCTGGGCGTGCAGGCGATGTCGCAGGAAGAGATTGACCAGTCGAACAACTCGCTGCAGACCGTGCAGCACCAGCTGGCGAAGGCCGTGGCGGCGCGCGAGCTGGCGCAGCTGGATCTGGAACGCACCACGGTGCGGGCTCCGGCCGATGGCTGGATCACCAACCTCAATGTCCATGCCGGCGAATACATCACCCGCGGCTCGGTGGCGGTGGCGCTGGTGAAGAAAGATTCCTTCTACATCCTGGCGTACCTGGAAGAGACCAAGCTGAATGGCCTGAATAAGGGCGATCGCGCGGAGATCACTCCGCTCGGCAGCAACCGCATCATGCACGGCACCGTCGACAGCGTGGCGGCGGCGGTGAACAACAGCAGCAGCACGGTGAACAACAAAGGGTTGGCCTCGATCGACAGCAACCTGGAGTGGGTGCGCCTGGCGCAGCGCGTGCCGGTGAAGATCCTGCTGGACGCCAAGGATCAACAGCATCCGTACCCGGCCGGCACCACCGCCACCGTGGTGATCGTCGGCAAGAACGATCGCAATGCCGACAGCGGCTCGCCTTTTGTGCGCCTGATGCACCGGCTGCGTGAGTTCGGCTAATGAGCAGCCCAACCTTTATCCGGCTGAGATTCGCCTTCAAACTCAGCTTCGCGATTGTGTTTGCGCTGTTCGTCGGCTTCCATCTCAATCTGGAAACCCCGCGCTGGTCGGCGATGACCGCCGCCATCGTCGCCGCCGGCCCGGCCTTTGCCGCCGGCGGCGAACCCTTCTCCGGCGCCATCCGCCACCGCGGTTGGCTGCGTATCATCGGCACCTTTATCGGCTGCTTCGTCGGTCTGATCATTATCATCACCACCGCCCGCGCGCCGGTGGTGATGCTGCTGCTGTGCTGCATCTGGGCCGGTTTCTGCACCTGGCTTTCTTCGCTCATCAAGGTGGAGAACTCCTATGCCTGGGGGCTGGCCGGGTATACCGCGCTGATCATCATCGTGACGGTCGCCACCAGTGAGTCTCATCTGCTGGAAGCGCCGCAGTTCGCCATCGAGCGTTGCAGCGAGATCGTGCTGGGGATCGTCAGCGCCGTGTTGGCGGATCTGCTGTTCTCGCCGCGTTCGATCAAACAGGACATCGATCGGGCGGTGGATCAACTGCTGGTGGCTCAATACCGCCTGATGCAGATGTGCATCAGCAACGCCGACAAAGAGGATATCGACCGCGCCTGGAGCAATCTGGTGAAGAGCACCACGGCGCTGGACGGCATGCGCAACAATCTGATGATGGAGTCCTCGCGCTGGCAGAAGGTCAACCGCCGGGTAAAAGCGCTGCATACGCTGTCGCTGACGCTGATCACCCAGGCCTGCGAAACCTATCTGATCTTGGTGAATCACCCGGAGGCACTGAAAGACAGCCTGCGGGAGCAGCTGATGGTCCCGGCGGAAACCCCACAGGAGATCCACAAGCGCATGAAGCTGTTGCGCCAGGTGCTGACCACGCATCGTTCCGAGGAAACGCTGCCGACCATCACCGGTTGGGTCGGCGCGGCGACGCGCTACCTGCTGCTGTCGAAAGGCGTGCACGCCAACTGCAGCATCAGCGCGGTGGAAGAGGGGGTGTTGAGCAACGAAACCGTGGTCAAGCCGACTTCGGCGGAAGGGCATCACGCGATGATCAACGGCCTGCGCACCTTTGTGGCGACGGCCTTCGGCAGCCTGCTGTGGCTGTGGACCGGCTGGACGTCCGGCAGCGGTTTTATGGTGATCATCGCGGTGATCACCTCGCTGGCGATGCGCACCCCGGCGCCGCGCATGGTGGCGATGGATTTCGTGCTGGGCATGCTGGCGGCGATCCCGGTCGGTTCCCTGTTCTTCATGGTGATCCTGCCGGCGACGCAGCAGAGCATTTTGCTGCTGTGTCTCAGCCTCGGCCTGCTGGCGTTTTTCATCGGCATCGAGGTGCAGAAGCGGCGGCTCGGTTCGCTGGGGCTGCTGGCCGGGACCATCAACATTCTGGTGCTGAGCAACCCGATGGAGTTCAACGTCACCCAGTTTCTCGACGGGGCGCTGGGCCAGTTCCTCGGCAGCTGCGTTGGGCTGATGGTGCTGCTGCTGATCCGCGACAATTCGCGTGAACGCACCGGGCGCACGTTGCTCAACCAGTTCGTCAGCAGCGCGGTGTCGGCGCTGACCACCAAGGCGGCGCGTCGTCGGCAAAACCATCTGCCTGCGCTGTATCAGCAGCTTAACCAACTGCTGATGATGTTCCCGAACGACATCGCCAAGTATCGTCTGGCGTTGAACCTGATCATTGCCCACCAGCGCATGCAGCGGGCGGAGATTCCGGTCAGCGAAGAGCTGTCGGCCTTCCACCGCCAGATCCGCAGCACCGCCGATCGGGTGGTCTCCGCCAAGAACGACGTCAAGCGCGCCTATTACTACGATCGCTTGCTGGGTCAAATGAACGAGTACCAGCAGAAGCTGGTGGACAATCAGGCGCCGCTCAGCGTCACCGGGCCGGTGAAACGCCTGGCCGACATGCTGCATCGCTATCGTCACGCCTTGATCGATTGATGCGTTCCCTCCTGTTGCGCCGCGTTGTGCGGCGCCTTCCCTGACTATACTGAAAGCAGTGCCTGACATGGCGGGCCGTCTCGTGTGAGGCGGCCTGTTTTCAGAGAGACTCCGAGTGCCAGAACGACTGGAAAGTGGCATCATTGTCATGAATGGATGAAACGCTCACCGCCGCGAAAACGTGACGTGCCGGTCATCTTAGTTTCATCCAGGTCGACTATATACCTAACTAGCCTGGGGGAGCTGCGGCGCCTTCGGCGGCATAATTTCAGGGAATGTCATGAACAAGCGGATTCTGTTGGCGATTGTCATCGCCGTGGTCATCGCCGTCTTCAGCGCGCTGCGCGGCAACGAGCACCGTGCGATCGGCGGCAATGCGACGGTGGTGCAAGCGCCGGCGGGGCAACAGCAGAGCATCGATCGGCTCACGCAGCAGCAAACGGTGGTGAGCTACCTGCAGCAGCATCAGCGGCTGCCGGGCTATTACGTCACCAAGAAGCAGGCGCGCGAGCAGGGCTGGGACC
This sequence comes from Serratia sp. 506_PEND, assembly GCF_001076875.1. NCBI lineage: Bacteria > Pseudomonadati > Pseudomonadota > Gammaproteobacteria > Enterobacterales > Yersiniaceae > Serratia > Serratia sp. 506_PEND. Next base: position 27,992 of record NZ_JVEL01000601.1, on the reverse strand, counting down.
CGCGTTCAGGCAACCTCTGTGCGGTATTGCCGGGCAAGGCGATTGGCGGCGATCGATTCTCTAACCGTGAAGGACAACTGCCGAGCGCCGGCGGCCGGGTCTGGCGCGAAGCGGACATCAATTACCAGTGTGGCCGGCGCGGCGCCGATCGCCTGCTGTATTCGAGCGACGGTCTGATCTTCGTCACGCGCGACCATTACAAAAACTTCATTCGTGTGGAGTGAGTTTGATGGCAAAAGTAGAGTTTGATTTTGAACAGATCCAGGATGTGCCGACCTTCTACCGCGATTTTGCGCACAAGTTTGCGCTGGACGAGGGATTCGGCGCCAACCTCGACGCGCTGTGGGACGTAGTGACCGGCGATATCGGTCTGCCGGTGGAAATCGAGTTCACTCACCTGAATGCCCGCAGCAAGCGTCGTTTCGGCGCGATCATTCTGCTGTTTGAAGAGGCGGAAGAAGAGCTGGAAGGCAGCCTGCGCTTCAATATCCGCGAAAGCAGCGGCGAACCGGCGCATCACCGGGGATGAAACGGGTTCATCCCGGGATGGCGGCGCTTAGTCGGCCGCTTCGGCCAGCTCGCGCAGGTATTGGAAGATCTGGCGGTAAGCCTTAGGCGGCTTGTTGGCGGCCTTCTCTTTCTGCGCGTTGCGCACCAGTGAACGCAGCTGTTGGCGATCGGCGGCCGGATACAGATCCAGGATCGACGGAATGACGTCATCGCCTTCTTCGACCAGACGGTCGCGCAGCGCTTCCAGTTTATGGAACAGGGAAACCTGCTGGTTGTGGCGGTTTTTCAGCTTGTCGAGCGCGGTCTGGATCGGCTCGATATCGCGGGCGCGCAGCATTTTGCCGATCAGCTGCAGCTGACGGCGACGGCCCTCTTTCTTGATCTTCTGCGCCAGCTCGATGGCGGCGCGCAAATCTTCGTCCAACGGAATGCGGTCCAGCGCGTTTTTGCCCAGATCGACCATTTCGGCCCCCAGGTCTTTCAGCGCTTCGGCATCACGTTTAATTTCACTTTTACTGACCCAGATAATCTCGTCATCGTCCTCGTTTTCATTCTCCGGGACATCGTCGAGCCAGTCTTCAGGCTGTTTGTTCATGGTAGGCTCCGTTAAAAAGAGGCTAATCCTAACAGGTTGCCGGCTTTATGCGAAATTCAACGCGGTTCCTGTTAGACTCAACGGCAGAGATCTCAGGATTTTTGCGCGCCGCCCCGCGTGCACAACTACGCCGCTCCGGCACTTTTCTCAACGATTTTCTGATTAATTATGGCAGATTGATGAAAGTAGTCACTCAAGTTGCAGAACAGCGCAAGGCGCTGGAACAGGCCGTTTCTCAGGCGCTGGAGCTGGCCCGCGCCGGTTCCGACGCGGCGGAAGTCGCGGTCACCAAATCGACCGGCATCAGCGTCAGCACCCGCTTCGGCGAAGTGGAAAACGTCGAGTTCAACAGCGATGGCGCGCTGGGCATCACCGTGTATCACCGTCAGCGTAAAGGCAGCGCCTCTTCCACCGATCTCAGCCCGGATGCCATCGCCCGCACCGTACAGGCGGCGCTGGACATCGCGCGTTACACCTCTGAGGATCCCTGCGCCGGCCCGGCGGAGAAAGATCTGCTGGCGTTCGAGGCGCCGGATCTCGATCTGTTCCACCCGACCGAGCTGGACGCCGAGCGCGGCATCGAGCTGGCGGCGCGCGCCGAGCAGGCTTCGCTGGCGGCGGACAAACGCATTACCAACACCGAAGGCGGCAGTTTCAACAGCCACTACGGCATCAAGGTGTTCGGCAACAGCCACGGCATGCTGCAAAGCTACTGTTCCAGCCGTCATTCGCTGTCCAGCTGCGTCATTGCGGAGCAGGACGGCGACATGGAGCGGGATTACGCTTACACCATCGGCCGTGCGATGGGCGATCTGCACAGCCCCGAGTGGGTGGGGCAGGAGTGCGCCCGCCGCACGTTGGCGCGTCTCGCGCCGCGCAAATTGTCGACCATGAAGGCGCCGGTGCTGTTCGCCTCCGAGGTGGCCACCGGATTGTTCGGCCATCTGGTGGGCGCCATCAGCGGCAGCAGCGTTTATCGCAAATCTACCTTCCTGTTGGACTCGCTCGGCAAGCAGATCCTGCCGGAGTGGCTGACCGTCGAGGAGCATCCGCACCTGCTGAAAGGGCTGGCGTCGACGCCGTTCGACAGTGAGGGCGTGCGCACCCAGAGGCGCGATATCGTCAAGGACGGCGTGCTGCAAACCTGGCTGATGACCAGCTACTCGGCGCGCAAGCTGGGCCTGCACAGCACCGGCCATGCCGGCGGTATCCATAACTGGCGCATTGCCGGGCAGGGCGCGGACTTCGCCGGCATGCTGAAGCAGCTCGGCACCGGCCTGGTGGTCACCGAGTTGATGGGCCAGGGCGTCAGCGGCGTCACCGGCGATTACTCGCGCGGCGCCGCCGGTTTCTGGGTGGAAAACGGTGAGATCCAATATCCGGTCAGCGAGATCACCATCGCCGGCAACCTGAAAGACATGCTGCGCAACATCGTCAGCGTCGGCAGCGATATCGAAACCCGCAGCAATATCCAGTGCGGTTCGGTGCTGCTGCCGGAAATGAAGATCGCCGGCCAGTGATCCGCTGCGCGGCCGGCGCCCGCCGGCTGCGCGTTATCCCGTCTCAACCTTGCTTACAAATCTCCGGTTTCGATTTTTCCCGGCCTTGCCTATGGTAACGGTGGGTTAATTAAAACAATAACTGGAAGGTGAGCAAACATGCAGAATACCCTGAAAGCGCTGGCGGCGTTGACGCTGCTGGCAGCCAGTTCGCTGGCGGTCGCCGCCGATCTTGGCGACGATATGGACACCCTGGCGGAAAACTACAAAACGGTGCTGAATACCGACTCCGCCGCTACCCTCACACAAAGCCTGCAGAACATGCGCGCCGCCGCGCAGGATGCCAAACAGGGCACCCCGCCGAAGCTGGAAGACAAAGCCGCCGACAGCCCGGAGATGAAAGATTTCCGCAGCGGGTTGGATACCCTGATCGGCCAAATCGATCAGGCGCTGGCGCTGGCCAATCAGGGCAAAGTCGCCGAAGCGAAGCAGCTGGCGCAGGGCTTCAAGCAAACCCGCGACGCCAACCACAAGAAATTCCGCTAATCCGTCAACCGTCGCGCCCGTCTTCCGTCAGATAGGAGGAGGGCGCCTGCCCCAGCACGCGGCGGAACATGGTTGAGAACGCCGCGCTGCTGTCATACCCCATTTCCATCGCCACCTGTGTCACGCTGCGTCCTTCGGCCAGCAGCGCCAACGCCAGCACCACGCAGGCGCGCTGACGCCATTGCGAAAACGGCAGGCCGGTCTGCGCGCGAAAGAAGCGGCTGAAGGTGCGAATGCTCATGTACAGACGAGGCGCCCACCGCTGCGCGGAGTCGTGGGCGTCGGGGTGCTGCAAAAAGGCGCGGCACAGCTCACCCAGCCGAGGATCGGCGGGCAGCGGGATGTGCAACGGCAAGGGCTGCAGCCTGGCCAGCTCGTGCAGCAGCAGCGCCGCCAGCGCTCCGTCGCGGCCCTGTTGTTCATACTCCAGCGGCATATCCACCGCCGCCATCAACAGCTGGCGCATCAGCGGAGTGACGCTGACCACCTGACATACCTGCGGCCGTTCGGCGGGCAACGCGCCGGGTTCAAGGTACAGGCTGCGGGTGGTGACGCCGACCATCCGCACCGCGTGCGGCATCTGCGGCGGCAGCCACACCGCGTGCTGCGGCGGAACGACCCAATTGCCTTGCTGCGTGAAAACGTGCATGACGCCGGTAGCGCCGTACAGCAACTGCGCGCGCCGGTGGCTGTGCATTGGCAGCAGATGCCCCGGCGGATAATCGGTGCCGATGGCGATCACCGCGCGGGTTACGTGGTCGATGTCATCAATGCGGACGTTGCGCATGTGTTCCCTTTGGCGGGCAGATTGGCCGAAACGCAATGATAGTTGGCCCTTCATATAAAGCAAGCCAGCGACGGTCGCCCTACTATCGGGGCAGAAAAATAACGCTTGTTCGGGGCGCCGTTATTTTATCGGCCATGAAGCCCGTGCAAGTCTTCACACCAGGGTGGGACGAAGGTTCTCGTTCTCGCAATACAAGAAGTTAATAAGGAATAAAGCGTCATTTTATTCCAACACCTGAAGCAATAGTTCTTAGCGCAGTTCAATGACTATAAGGTGATATTTCATGTATAAGTTCGGTGTGATTGGCGGCGGGGCCGCCGGCATCTCTTTTGCGTATAACTTTATAAAAAATAAGTCGGTTAATCATTGCAAAAGGCCGCTTTCCCTGACGGTTTTCGACAAGCAGGGATTTAAAGGCGGCATGGCATACAGCAGCGATTTTGACAGCCATATATTAAATATGACGCCGGAAAATATGTCGGCGGATATTTTCGACGATGCGCACTTCGTTGATTGGATCGCCATGCATTTCCCGCAGTTTTGCCAGGATCGTTATCCGCCGCGCTGGCTGTATCGGGAATATCTCGATTTTATTCGCGACATGACAATATATATGGCGGCGGACAGTAACGTCGCGCTGAATTTCGTCACTGCCGAAGTGAATGCCATCGCACCGCACGAAGCCGGCTATCGGCTGACCACCGCCTGCGGCGGCGCCGAGCAGATGAACGCGCTGGTGCTGTGTTCGGGGCACAACCCGCCGGAGTGCCTTTACCCGGTGGATGGGGTGATCGCTTATCAGGCCCATCAGGACTTGCCGCCGATCAACCCTTATTCGAGCATCGGCGTGATCGGCTGCAGCCTGACGGCGATTGACGCCATCGTTGAACTGATGGAGCGCCTGGGAGCGACCGACATCTGCGCCCTGTCGCGCTCGGGCCTGTTCCCCAGCGTGCAGCCGGCGCTGATGCGTCCGCCGCCGGAGGCGTTTGTTGAGGCGCTGCGGCGCTTTGTCGCCGGCCGCGATTTTATTGACGCGCATCAGCTGGTGCATGCGATCAACGCCGCGCTGGCGCGCCACTATCCGGGGCCGGAGCGGCTGACGGTGCTCTCTGCGCTGGGGGAAAGGCGCGATTGCTACCGCGATCTGGCGGACAGCCTCGATCGCGCGCGTTTTGCCCGGGAGCATATCTGCAGCTATCTGGCGGCGATCCACCCGGCAGTGTGCGCCGCCTGGGTCAAGATGGATGCCAACAACCGGCAGGTCTTCATGCGCTTTTACAACTCCTCCTGGATGCGCAATCGGCACGCCATGCCGATCAAGAATGCCAACAAGATCGTGGCGGCGCTGGAGAGCCAACGCCTGCGCGCCTGCGGCGGCCTGGTGGATATCAGCAAGGCAACGGACGGGTTTATCCTTCGTTGCCATGAGACGCGGGTGCGCGCGCAGTATCTGTTCAACTGCACCACGCCTTCCTATCAACTGCCGCCCAACCGCCTGAGCCAGCAGCTGCTGCAAGACGGGCTGGTGCAGGAGAACCTGTTCGGCGGCGTGAAGTGCAACCCGCATACGCTGAAAATCGCCGACCGACGCGGCCGTGAGCAGCATCTTTACTCGCTCGGCGCGCCCGCCAAGGGCGATCTTTTTTACACCTCGGCGATGGAATCCATCACGCGGGATATCAGCAAAATCGTGTTCAACAACCCTATTTTCAACGCAAAGAAGGCTGAAGTATGAAGAACGTAGCGCTCTTTGTCGGCAACGACATTTTCTCCTGGCTGGTGTGTCAGGATCTGATCGCCGCCCTGAAAGGCGAGTGTGCTTTTACGGTGTATTTCCCCCTGGCGAAAAGCGGCGGCCGCACCCAGGAGCCGGCGGTTCGCCGCCTGGGGCTGTATGAGCGCGAGGTGCTGAACGATTTTGTGTTCCCGTTCGTTGGCCGCAACGCCGCCGCCTGTGAGGGAGCCTATCAACCGCCGGCCCTGTTCCTGGCCGCCGCCGGGGTCAAGGCGCATCGCGTTCTCGACATCAATGACGCCACGTTTATCAGCAGCCTGGAGCATATGGACGCGGTGATCTCCCTGCGCTGCTATCAGAAATTCTCCGCCGACTATGTGCGCGCCTTCAGCCGACGCGGCAAGCTGCTGTGGAACCTGCACCCCGGCGACTTGCCGCGTTATCGCGGGGTGATGACGCTATTCCGCGCGATGATGAACGGTGACAAGGGCTGTGCGGTGACGCTGCATGAAATGGATGAACACTGGGACGCCGGCCCGGTGCTCGCCCGTCTGCCCGCCGAGCTGCGTCACGATCTGTCGTTCCTGGAAAACATGATGTTGCTGGGCGTGCAAAGCGGCACCTTCCTGGCGCGCCAGCTCATGCGGGCGGAACGGAGCGAAGCGATAGCGGCGGAAAAGCAGGGTGATTCGCGCTATTGGGGCTTCCCGGACGCACAGACGCTGGCGCGGGCGGAACAGGCGGGCATTGAGCTGGTGGATCACGACGCCGTGCGCGAGCAGTATTTGGGGCTGTTCGTCGGCGAGCGCTTCCACCCGCTGGCGGGGCAGTTCTGCGCCGGGTTCGACGACTTCGTGCGGGCGCACGGCCATGATTGAAACGTTGATTGTACTGGGCGCCGGTTTTCTGACCGGCATCACCACCATTCTGTTTGGCTTCGGCGGCGGCTTTGTGGTGGTGCCTTTCGTCTATCACCTGATCTCCGCCTCGGGCGAGCAGCCCGGCCAGGCGATGCATATTGCTGTAGCGACCTCGACAGCGGTGATGATCCTCAACGCGAGTTACGCCACCCTGACCAACTGGCGCAGCGGCAACCTGCTGCGAGAAACCATCGTGCCGCTGATCTTTTTCATCGGCCTCGGCGCGGCGCTGGGCGCGTTCGCTTCCTCGCTGCTGGCGGACGGCGTGATCCGCGGGCTGTTTGTGGTCTATATGGCGGTGACCATCGCCGACTGTCTGTTCCGCCGGGGCTTCCTGATCAAACCGGCGCGCGCCGAACTGTCTCCCGCCACGTTGTGGGGCGGCGGGCCGCTGATCGGCGGCATCGCCACCCTGCTGGGGGTGGGCGGCAGCGTGATGACCGTGCCGCTGCTGCGCCGCCATGGTTACGACATGAAATATTGCGTCAGCGCCGCCAACCCGCTGTCGATCCCGGTGGCGGTGATCGGAGCGCTGATGTATATCGTGTTGGGATGGCGCGAGATGAGCGGGCCGCAGTATCTGGGTTACGTCAATCTGAACATTCTGGGGCTGCTGGTGGTGGCGGGGATTGCGGGGATCGTGTTTGCCAGGCGCTGTTTGCCGAAGGTGAGCGATGCGCTGCATGCCAAAATCTACGTGCTGCTGCTGATCGCCGTGCTGATCGCTATCTGCATCTGAGACAGAAAGGGCGGCCGGATGCCGCCCTGAAAACCGCTTAACGGTGGTATTCGCCCGCCGCTTCCGGCTGGTACAGCAATTCCAGCACTTCAATCCGCGCTTCTTCACCGTTCGGCAATTGCCAGGAGATCTGCTTGCCGACGTGCATGCCGAGCAGCGCTGCGCCCAGCGGCGCCATCACCGACAGCTGATCGTGGCTGTCTTTCAGCGAGGCTGGGTAGACCAGCGTGCGCACATGCTCTTCATCGGTGTGCAGATCGCGAAAACGCACGCGGCTGTTCATGGTCACCACGTTGGCCGGCATTTTCTCCGGCGGCAGGATTTCCGCGCGATCCAACTCGTCGTTCAGCGCGGCGGCGACGTCGGTGTTGGCAAAGGCCGGTTGTTCCAATAGCGCATCCAGGCGTTCCGCATCCAGCTCATTAATAGTAATGATGGGTTTGGTCATTCCACTCTCCAGTCAAATCAAAGGGCGCCAGTCTGTGCGCCCATAAATTCGGAAAAACAACACAAAGCAACACCCCCGCGCCAGAGGAGCGGGGGTGTGGGTAATGTCGATTTGTCCCATTGATAGTAGGCGGTTGGGGCGAGAAAAGAAAGAGATCCCGATCACGAAGGCTTTTATCGTCAATCGAGGCAAAAAAAACCGTTAGCCGGGTTATGTAATTGTTATCTCATTTACTTTTTCGCCATAACGCCGTTTTGCGAAATGGATCCCCGCGCGTCATTCGATTTCCACTTCGAACTGGAAAAAACCGGTCTACACAGAAAATCTTGCCGGGGGTAGGGTAAAGACATCACAGAAAGCGGGTTATTCAGGTGATGCGCTTTACGGCTTACTGATTAATGTGGGATCTAGGGGTACTGAAAAGTGAATGATGGATCTGCTTCGATAAAAGAAATTGAACAATCCGATGTCAGCGAAGCCGGTGAGATCACCGCTCGGGTGCTGGCGGATATTACCGCGATGCTGAATGCTGAGAATATTTATACCAATGCGGTGCAGCAACAGATGCTGGAATCGCATATTCGCGCCATGGTGCTGCGTTCAATAACCGGTGAGCCGTTGCCGGAGGTGGATAAATCGCTTTTCGACGAAATTTCCGCCGAGTCCATGCAAATGGCGGAACGCGTGGTGAATCAGTTTGGCACATTGCCTATCGAAGAAGCCTATTTGCTGTCCGTGCACTTCGAAGTGGCGAAAGATAATAACGCATAGCGGTTAACGCATCGATTTCAATCAGGAGAATATACCATGGGTCAAATTACCGTAGTGATCGGCGATCGTTTGGGCAAAGGGCAAAAAGTCGGCCAGGGCGTTGAAAACGCAGGCGGAAAAGCGGTGGTCATCCCCGGCGTGGCGGCGGATATGAAGCTGGGCGACGTCATGAAAGCGGAAAACGCGCAGCTGGGCATCTCTTTTTGCGGCAGCGGCGGCGCAGGCGCGATTACCGCGCAAACCAAATACGGCTACAAGGCCAAATACGGCATGCGTTCGGTGGAAGAGGGCGTGACGGCAATTAACGAAGGCTGCAACGTGCTGGGTTTCGGCTTTATGGATAAAGAAGAGCTGGGCCAGAAACTGGTGGAAGCCTACGTCAAAAAACATGGCAACCCATAATGAAAGAGCAATATACCACATCGGTAAAGGTGGAGGGTAAAGGCGACAGCAAAGCGAAAGCTTTTGCTTCCGCCTTGGCTAATGTGCAGGGCGCGGTATTAAAGTCCACCAACAATATTCTGCTGCGCATCGAGCCGCAGGACGTCAGCGTAGTGAAGGCGGAAGAGAAAATAACTAAAGAGAAATTTCTTTTCTTCTTTTTGCCGCGCGAAAGAAAGAGCTATGCCGTTTCTCTGGAAATAACCGTGAACGTAACCATTATCAATACCGAGAAGGTTGTCTTCGTCACGAAATAAAAACGTTAGCATAAATGAAAGGGTATACTGATGTTTTTAATCATCTTATTTAAATCGATAATTATCGGTGGACTGGTGGGGGTCGGCGTAGGGGCCGGCGCCGCACGCATGTTCCACGCACCGACAACACAGGGCATGGGAGCGTTTCGCACCCTGGGCGAGCTGAACTCCTGCGAGGGCGATCCGGCTTCCCACTTCTCATTCGGTCTGGGTTTCTTCTTCAACGCCTGGGCGTCTTCCGTGGCGGCGGGCTCCTTCACGCAGGACGTCGATCACCGCATCATCCCGCACTGGGGCGCGGCGGCCCTGATGGTCAAGAACCGCAATCTGGCGCAAACGCTGCACGATCCGAAAAAAATGGCCATCGCCTGCGGCATCATCGGCATGCTGGTGGTGGCCTTCCTCAATACCACCGCTTCCGCCGTGCCTGCCGCGCTGCAGGTCACCGCCATCAAGGTGCTGGTGCCGGCGGCCAACCTGCTGGTGAACACCGTGATGCCGGTGATCTTCTGGCTGGCGGCGATCGACGCCGGGCGCCGTTCCGGCTTCTGGGGCACCATCTTCGGCGGCCTGGCGCAGCTGATCATGGGCAACGCCGTACCGGGCCTGGTGCTGGGCATTCTGATCGGCAAGGGTGTGGAAGAGAGCGGCTGGAACAAAATCACCAAGATCATGATGGCGGTGATCGTGCTGCTGTTCGTGCTGAGCGGCTTCTTCCGCGGCTTCGACATGAAAGTTCTCGAGTCCTTCAGCCTCGGCGTGCCGGGCTGGCTGGACGTCATTCACAACACCCTGAGCGGTAAATAAGGAGCGGGATGATGGAAGAGCAAACCCAAAAAGGCTTCTGGTACGCCGACTGGTCATTCCCGATTTTTGTTGGCCTGCTGTCCTCCGGCGTGTTCGCCGGGACGCACATGTACTACCTGTACGGCATCGGCGCCTTTAACGAAGTGGCGTTCGTCTCCATGCTGCGGGCGGGGATGGATACCGGCGTATACGGCGCGGTGGCGGCGTTCGGCGCCAGCTTCCTGTTCGCGCGCATCATCGAAGGCTCGCTGGTGGGCATCCTCGACATCGGCGGCGCGATCCAGACCGGCGTCGGGCTGGGCGTGCCGGCGCTGCTTTTGGGGGCCGGCATCGTGTTCCCGGTCGCCAACTTCGCCGCTTCGCTGGCCACCGGTCTGATCATCGGCCTGGCGATCGGTTACGTGATCATTCTGGCGCGCAAATTCACCATCAATCAGAGCAACTCCACCTACGGGGCGGACGTGATGATGGGGGCGGGCAACTCGTCGGGCCGTTTCCTCGGGCCGTTGATCATCCTGTCGGCGATGACTGCCTCGATCCCGATCGGCATCGGTTCGCTGCTCGGCGCGCTGCTGTTCTATATCTGGGGTAAACCGATCACCGGCGGAGCGATCCTCGGCGCGATGATCCTGGGGGCGATCTTCCCGGTAGCCATTTCTTAAGAGGCCTGCGCCAGGCGCCGCCCGATACGGCGGCACCCGGGCTAACAGGAGCAATGCGGTATGTATGACTTAGTAATCAGAGGCGCCAGACTGGCGGACGATACGCTGATCGATCTGGCGGTGAAAGACGGCAAAATAGCCTCGGTGGGGCGGTTGGCGGCGGACGTCAGCGCCGTTCGCCAGCTGGATTTGGCGGGCAACTGCCGCCTGAGCGCCGGTTGGATCGACGCGCATGTGCATTGCTATCCCGAATCGCCGATTTACCATGACGAGCCGGATCGGGTCGGCGTCGCCAGCGGCGTCACCAGCGTGGTCGATGCCGGCAGCACCGGCGCCGACGATATCGACGCCTTTTATCAGCTGACGCGCAGCGCCAAAACCAACGTTTTCGCCTTCCTCAATATCTCGCGCATCGGCCTGCTGCGGCAGAACGAGCTGGCGGAGATGACGGACATCGACAAGCGCGAGGCCGGCCAGGCCATCGCCAACCACCCCGGCTTTGTCATCGGCATCAAGGCGCGCATGAGCAGCAGCGTGGTGGGGAAAAACGGCACTCGCCCGCTGGTATTGGCCAAAGAGATCCAGCAGGAAAACCGCCAGCTGCCGCTGATGGTGCATATCGGCAATAACCCGCCGGATCTGGATGAGATCGCCGATCTGCTGACCCGCGGCGACATCATCACCCACTGCTACAACGGCAAACCGAACCGCATTCTGACGCTGGCGGGCACGCTGCGCGAGTCTATCCAGCGCGCGCTGCGGCGCGGCGTATTGCTCGACGTAGGGCACGGCACCGCCAGCTTCAGCTTCGAGGTGGCGCGCCAGGCGATCAAACTGGGTATTTTGCCGCACACCATCAGCTCCGATATTTACTGCCGCAACCGCATGAACGGACCGGTGCACAGCCTGGCGACGGTGATGTCCAAGTTCTTCAGCGTCGGCCTGACGCTGCCGCAGGTGATCGCCTGCGTGACGGAGAACGCCGCGTCGGCGCTGCAGCTGAGCGGCAAAGGGCGGCTGGAGCCGGGCTATGACGCCGATTTCACGCTGTTTGAGCTGCGCCGCGAACCGCAGGTGTTCGCCGACGCCGAAGGGCAAACCGCCGAGGGCGAGCGGCTGCTGGTGCCGCTGGCCGCGGTGGTGGCCGGGGAAATCCTATTAACCGAACAAGGGGAGGCAAGCCATGTCTTCGATTTATGAAAAATACGGTTTGAAGCAGGTGATCAACACCTCCGGCCGCATGACCATTCTCGGCGTTTCCACGCCGCGCCAGGACGTGATCGACGCCGTTGATTACGGCCTGAACCACTATTTCGAAATCAAGGATCTGGTCAACAAGACCGGCGCCTACATCGCCGATCTGCTCAACGTGGAGGATGCGGTGATCGTCTCCTGCGCCTCGGCGGGCATCGCCCAGTCGGTGGCGGCGGTGATCGTTAAAGATAACGCCAATCTGCTGGTGAACCTGCATTCGGCGTCGGTGACCGTGCCGCGCGAGATCGTGCTGCCGCGCGGTCACAACGTCAACTTCGGTGCGCCGGTGGACACCATGGTGGCGCTGGGCGGCGGCAAGGTGGTGGAGGCGGGGTACGCCAACGAATGTTCGCCGGAGCAGATTGAAGCCTGCATCACGCCGCAGACCGCGGCGATCCTGTACGTCAAATCGCACCACTGCGTGCAGAAAAGCATTCTGTCCGTCGAACAGGCGGCGGTGGTGGCGCGCAAGCATAACCTACCGCTGATCGTCGACGCCGCGGCGGAAGAAGATCTGATGTGTTACTACCAGATGGGGGCCGATCTGGTGATTTACAGCGGCGCCAAAGCCATCGAGGGGCCGACCAGCGGTCTCGTGATCGGCAAGAAACAGTTCGTCGAGTGGGTGAAGTTGCAATCCGGCGGCATCGGCCGGGCGATGAAGGTCGGCAAAGAGGGCATCCTCGGCCTGACGCAGGCGATTGAAAGCTATCTGACGCTTGAGAAAACCACCGGGCAACAGATGGTGGAGCGGATGACGCCATTCCTCGACAGCCTCAACACCCTGACCGGCGTCAGCGCCAAGACCGTCTGGGACAGCGCCGGCCGCGATATCGCTCGCGCCGAGATCACCTTTGATGAGGCGGTGCTGGGGCGGTCGACCTATGACATCGTCCAGGCGCTGAAAACCGGCGACATCGCCATCTACTTCCGCGGCTATAAGGCCAACGAGGGCAAGATTGAGGTCGACGTGCGCAGCGTCGACGAGCAACAGCTGATGACCGTCTTTACCTGTATCAAAAACCTGTTTACGGAGAAACAAGCATGAAGCTGCAGCCTAACTACTATCGCGACCGCGTCTGCCTGAACGTGCTGGCCGGCTCCAAAGCCAACGCGCAGGACATCTACGCCGCGGCGGAAGGCCATGTGCTGGTGGGCGTGCTCTCCAAGAACTACCCGGATGTCGATAGCGCGGTGACCGACATGCTGCGCTATGCGCGCCTGATTGAAAACGCGCTCTCGGTCGGCCTGGGCGCCGGCGATCCGAAGCAGTCGGCGATGGTCAGCCTGATCGCTCAGCAGGTGCAGCCGCAGCACGTTAACCAGGTGTTTACCGGCGTCGGCGCCAGCCGCGCGCTGCTGGGCCAGAACGACAGCGTGGTCAACGGCCTGGTGTCGCCGACCGGCCGCGTCGGTTGGGTGAAGATCTCTACCGGCCCATTGAGCGCCGCGGCGCCGGACGGCATCGTGCCGGTGGAAACCGCCATCGCCCTGCTGAAAGACATGGGCGGCAGCTCCATCAAGTATTTCCCGATGGGCGGCCTGAAGTGCAAGGACGAATACCAGTACGTCGCCAAGGCCTGCGCCGAGCATGACTTCATGCTGGAGCCGACCGGCGGCATCGATCTGGAGAACTTTGAGCCGATCGTCGAGATCGCGTTGGCGGCCGGCGTGAAACGCGTGATCCCGCATATCTACAGCTCGATCATCGACGCCGCCAGCGGCGACACGCGCCCGCAGGACGTGAAAACCCTGCTGGCGATGACCAAAACGCTGGTGGGCTGAACGCGTAATGGGATGAGGTAAACGCTGGGAGGCGAAGGTTTTCCCGTGGCGCGGCATGCCGCGCCGCCGTTACCTATAGCCTATAGCTTTCAAGTTGCAGCTAGGCGGCAAGCGCAGGAGCCCCAGTCACTTACTTAAGTCAGTGACTGGGGTGAAAAATCTGCCGGGAGCAGATTTAAACGCTGCTTGCAGCGGCCCCGAAGGGGTGAGGCCCATGGATGGGCCGAGTAACTGCGCAGCCAACAACGCTGCGGCTTGAAAGATGACGGATATATACTGAGGATTACTATGCGAAACTGGCAGGTTCCAACCCGACGCTCCGCGTTGTTCCTGGCGCTGCTGGCCGTGACCGGCCCGGCGCTGCATGCTGAGGATGCAATGAACTCCACGTCATCTCATTTTGCCTATATCGGCACCTACAATCCCAACGGCGAAGGCGTTTACCGGGTGCAGGTCGATCCGGCCAGCGGCGCGCTGAGCCACGCCACGCTGGTCAGCAATGTGCCGAATCCGGCGCAGCTGACGTTGAGCGCTGACGGCAAGACGCTGTATGTCGCCAGCGAAGTGGCCGATTTCAACGGCGGCAAGCACGGCGGCATCACCGCCTACCGGATCAATCCGGCCGATGGCGCACTGACTCAGCTCAATCAGGTGGATTCGCAGGGGGCAGGGCCGGTGTATCTCTCCTCGACGCCGGACGGGCGGCATCTGCTGGTGGCGAACTACGTCAGCGGCAGCGTGGCGGCTTTCCCGATTGAAGCGGACGGCAGCTTGGGCGCCGCCAGCTCGGTGCAGCAACAGCAGGGGCCGGCGGGCGCGGCCAAACCGGCGGCGGCGGTGAACGGCAGCTTCGCCATCAGCGATCACAACGGCCCGCATGCCCATATGATCGCCAGCGATCCGAGCGGCAAGTTCGTGTTCTCCACGGATCTGGGGTTGGATCGCATCTACCAATGGCGCTTTGACGCCGCGAGCGGCCGCCTGACGCCGAACGATCCGCCGTGGATCGCCGCCTCTTCCGCCGGCGCCGGCCCGCGTCATTTTGTGTTCCACCCGGACGGCGACACCGTGCTGCTGGTGAACGAAGAGGCCTCGACGTTGACCAGCTACCGTTTTGATCGCCAAAAAGGTACTCTGAAACAACTGCATGCGGTTTCCGCGCTGCCTGCCGACTATCAGGGCACCAGCTTCGCTTCGGGGCTGGCGCTCAGCAAAAACGGCGGCACGCTGTACGTCGCCAACCGGCTGCATAACAGCATTGCCCAGTTCAGCGTGGGCGCCGGCGGCGAGTTGAAACCGGTGGCGGAAACCTGGACCCGCGGCGATTATCCGCGTTCGCTGGCGCTGAGCCCGGATGGCCGCTATCTGTATGCGCTGAACCAGCGCAGCGATAACGTCACCCGCTTCAGCGTCAACCCGACGGACGGCAAACTCAGCTTTGTGGGCGGCTATCTGCCGATCGGCAGCCCCTCGCAAATGGCGTTCCTGCCGCCGGTGAAGTAACCCGTGGCCCGCCCGGTTCGCCGGGTGGGCTACCTGATTGACGGACACAGAATGGTGCGATTTCCTTACCCGCGTTTGGCTTACTTGTTCGATGCTTTGCAAACCGAGACTTTGCCGCAGGATGAGCTGGCGAAGCGTTTCGCCGTGTCCACCCGCACGGTGCGGGCGGATATCACCGCGCTGAACGAGATCCTGGACAAATACGGCGCGCGCTTCGTGCATAGCCGCGGGGCCGGCTATCGTTTGCAGGTCGATAACGCCGCGCTGTTCAGCGCCCTGCAGCATCAGGAACGCCGCAAACAGGCCACCCCGCGCAGCGCGCAGGAGCGGGTGCATTATCTGCTGGTGCGTTTTTTGACCTCAGCCTTCTCTCTCAAACTGGAAGATCTGGCCGACGAATGGTTCGTCAGCCGCGGCACGCTGCAAAACGACATGGCTGAGGTGAGAGAGCGTCTGGCGCATTATCAATTGACGATCGAAACCAAACCGCGTTACGGCATGAAGCTGTTCGGCGCGGAGATGGCGATCCGCGCCTGCCTGACCGATCTGCTGTTCCAGCTGCAGCTGGCCGACGCCGAGAACCCGTTGCTCAACAACGAGATCCTGTTGCAGCCGCAGGTGGCGGCGTTCGCCGGATTGCTGCACCCGCTGTTGTCGCAATACGCCATTCGCCTGACCGACGAGGGCGAGCAGTATCTGATCTTCTACTGCGCGGTGGCCCTGCGGCGCATCAACGACGGTTATCCGCTGCCGGACTTCGAGGTGGAGGACGGCGACGAGGCGGTGCGCCAGGTGTCGACCCGTCTGGCGGCGGAGCTGCGCGCGGCCTCCGGCAAAGAGATCTCGATGGCCGAAGAGGCCTATCTGCGGGTCAACATCGCCGCACGCCGCGTGCAGGACGTGCAACCGACCGAGATCAACGCCGACGATGAAGAAGCGTTGGTGGACTACATCCTGTCCTACATCAACGCACACTATAACTACAATCTGCAGGGCGACGAGCAGCTGCGGGCCGATCTGCTCACCCATATCAAGACCATGATTACGCGGGTGAAATACCAGATCAACATCCCCAATCCGCTGCTGGCCAACATCAAGCAGCACTATCCGATGGCTTACGACGTGACGCTGGCGGCGGTCTCCAGCTGGGGCAAATACACCCCCTATACCCTGAGTGAAAACGAGATCGGCTATCTGGTGTTGCACATCGGCGTGGGGCTGGAGCGGCATTACAACATCGGTTATGAACGCCACCCGCAGGTGATGCTGGTGTGTGATACCGGCAACTCGACGGTGCGCATGATCCAGGCGCAGATTGCGCGCAAGTATCCGCAACTGGTGATGACGCGCATCGTCTCGCTGCGCGATTATGAGATGCTTGCGCACATCGACGAAGACTTTGTGATTTCCAACGCCCGCATCGGCGAAAAGAACAAGCCGGTGGTGGTGATGTCGCCGTTCCCGACCGATTATCAGCTGGAGCAACTGGGCAAATTGGTGCTGGTGGATCGCACCAAACCGTACATGCTGGAGAAGTTCTTCGACGCCGAGCATTTCATGGTGCTCGACGAGCCGCTGACGCAGGCGGAGCTGTTCAGCCGGGTATGCGGCCAGCTGGAGCGGGAAGGATACGTCGGCGCGGACTTCTATCCGTCGGTGGTCGAACGCGAGGCGATCGTCTCCACGCTGCTGGGCGAAGGCATCGCCTTGCCGCACTCGCTGGGGCTGCTGGCGAAAAAGACCGTGGTGGTGACGCTGCTGGCGCCGCAGGGCGTCGCCTGGGGGGAAGGTGAGATCGCGCACGTGATTTTCCTGCTGGCGATCAGCAAGAGCGACTATGAAGAGGCAATGGCGATCTACGAGCTGTTCGTCACCTTTGTGCGTGAACGCTCAATGAGCCGCCTGCTGGGCAGCGACAGCTTCGACAGCTTCAAAGCGGTGGCGCTGGACTGCCTGAGCCGGAGTTGAGGGCTAATCCGCTTCCGGCAGGAACAGGGCCGGGGGCAGATTGAAACGCTTGGCCAGCGCCATAATGTGCGGAATGGTCAGCGATCTTTTACCGTTCAGGATTTGGTTAACCAACGACTTTTTACCGATCTCATGTTCAAAATCACTTTGGCTGAGTTGGTGCTGTTCCATAAGGACGCGAAGCGCGGCTACCCCCTGTGGTAACTGGGCGATACGCTGGTTGAATGCGGTAAATTCGGCGCTGTTGTCTTCATATTCGGCGATCTTTTTTGCCAGCATGTCAATCAGCGGATGGTGTTCGTCGTTTTCCAGCAGGTATTCCACCAATTCAAGCGCTTCCCGGTAGTCTTGCTGAGCGCGGCTGCCCTGCAACAAGGGCACGGCGCGCAGTAGCGCATCGGCCGCCTTAATGGCATCTGTAATCATGATGAACTCCTTCGATAGTGCTGCATCAGCTTGTCGTATTCGGCGTGGATAACGATATGCTTTATGAAGACTTTCTGTGTCTCGAAGCTGGCAAAGAACAAGATCCGCAGGTGGTTGCCGCCGACGTCAATGACCCACCATTTCTCTTTGTATTTCATACGATCGAGCGAAGGAAAAAGCGCTTTTAACTCGTCCGGCGTGCGGAACTCGCCCCGTCGCAATGCTTTATAAATGGCCTCGAGAGCAGTGGCTTCATTGGGATATTGCTTCGTTGCGTTATTGAACGGTTCCCTGGAAATGATATGCATCGTTCCTTCGATTCCTACCCGGTGAACATTATAGCGACTGCCGGTGAAGTTCACAAATTGTAAACTTTTCGTTGTCCCGTAAGCAAAGCGTGGGGAAACACCCGCCTGTTGTCTGTTTTTGCGTTACACACTATTGCGATTATCGTGGTGGGGGTAAATCCATGACGTGAATTTACAGGCGGTTACGGCTGATTCTGGAAGCGGATTCGCAAAGTGAGAAACGGGAGGGCTACGTTATGGGAGGGGCGGAGGCAACACATGCGCCGAGGCGACGCATGGGGAGAGTCTCAACGACTAATCTTCATCAAACCCGGAGTTGAACAGCTCGACCACCGCCGCCAGCGCGTTGACTTCGTCGGGGCCGGTCGCTTCGACTTCGATATGCCGGCCCTGGGCGGAGTCCAGCATCAGCAGCGCGATGACGCTGCTGGCT
The DNA here is from genome assembly GCF_001076875.1 of Serratia sp. 506_PEND. Lineage (NCBI taxonomy): Bacteria > Pseudomonadati > Pseudomonadota > Gammaproteobacteria > Enterobacterales > Yersiniaceae > Serratia > Serratia sp. 506_PEND. The sequence goes on along the minus strand of NZ_JVEL01000601.1, from coordinate 9,595 downwards.
TCGGCCTCGGTGCCGCTTTCGTTGCGCAGCATCACTTCCGCATCGAAGCTTTGCACCAGTTCGAACAGCTTCATCGCCGGGCGCGCGTGCATGCCCAGTTTGTTTTTGATTTCAACCGTCTGTTTGACCGTCATTGTTTACGCTTTTCCAGCGTGCGGTGGCGCGACTGCACGTTCTTGCCGCGCGAGCGGAAGTAATCGGCCAGCTGTTCCGCCACGTACACCGAGCGGTGCTTGCCGCCGGTACAGCCGATGGCGACCGTCAGGTAGCTGCGGTTGTTGGTTTCCAGCATCGGCAGCCATTGCTCCAGGTAGCTGCGGGTCTGGTAGATGAAGTTGTGCACTTCGGTATGGCGATCGAGGAACGACGCTACCGGCTTGTCCAGACCGGTCATCGGCCGCAGCTTCGGATCCCAGTGCGGGTTCGGCAGGAAGCGCACGTCGAACACGTAGTCGGCGTCGATCGGGATGCCGTGTTTGAAACCGAAGGATTCGAACACCATGGTCAGTTCGCGCTCGCGCTTGCCCAGCAGGCGGGTGCGCAGCATTTCGGCCAGTTCGTGCACCGACATTTCCGAGGTGTCGATAATCAGGTCGGCCCGCGAGCGCAGCGGTTCGAGCAGATCGCTTTCTTCGTCGATCGCGCTTTCCAGCGACAGGTTTTTGCTGGAGAGCGGATGCAGGCGGCGGGTGTCGCTGTAACGGCGGATCAGCGTGTTGCGATCGGCGTCGAGGAACAGCAGCTGCGGTGAGAAGCTGTCCGGCAGCTGAGTCATCGCGTATTCGAACACTTCCGGCGATTCCGGCATGTTGCGCACGTCGATGCTGACCGCCGCGGAGATATTGCGTTCCGCCAGCGTATTGGCGAGCTGCGGCAGCAGGACCACCGGCAGGTTGTCAACGCAGTAAAAACCCATGTCTTCCAGCGCCCGCAAGGCGACGGATTTTCCGGAACCGGAACGGCCGCTGACAATCATCAGCACCATGTGGCAACTCCCCTGGCATCGCGGCGGCGTTCATCGCCACCGGTGGAAACTTTGTTATTCCGGCCGCAGCCGGATCCATCATCGTGAAACAGTAACGTTATCCGGGCTGGAAGTCACGCCGGCCGGGCATCACTCGGTGATGATTTGGTAAAGTTCTTCGTCGCTTTGCGCGGCGCGCAGGCGGCGACATACGGTTTTGTCGGCCAGGCGTTTGGCGACCAGCGACAGGGTATGCAAATGGGTTTTGCACTGATCGGCAGGCACCAATAGCGCGAACAGCAGGTCGACCGGCTGGTTGTCGATAGCGTCGAAAGCGATGGGTTGGTCGAGACGGATAAACACGCCAACGGCCCGCAGTGTGTCCTCTTCCAGTTTGCCGTGGGGAATGGCGATACCGTTGCCGATACCGGTGCTGCCCATGCGTTCCCGGGTGAGAACCGCGTCAAACACCACCTGCGAAGGCAGATTGAGTTGTTTGGCGGCCAGTTCGCTGATAATTTCCAAAGCCCGCTTCTTGCTGGTGCAGTGTACCGAGCTTTTGGTGCACTCGATGTTTAACACCGAGCTTAATTGCATATATTCGTTGTTCATCTCATCTTCACTTAAAACCGCGCCGCCGGGCGCGCCCGGCAAGGCGGTTTTTCGTCGGTTTTAACCCTGATTACCGTTCGGCGCGTCACCCATGCAGGTCACGCGCCGAAGGGTGAGGCGGCGACGGATGCCGCCTCATGGAATGGGTTAGGGTGTCAGTGTTGCTTCAATTTGTCTTTATGTTTGTTCAATTGACGTGCCAATTTGTCGATCAGCGTATCAATTGCGGCATACATATTCTCGTCTTCCGAGGTGGCGTGCAACTCGCCTCCATTCACGTGCACCGTTGCTTCCGCAATTTGCTGCACTTTTTCCACACTTAATACAACATACACCTGATTGATGCGATCAAAATACTGTTCGAGTTTGGCGAACTTGTTGTTCACGAACTCGCGCAACGGATCGGTGATTTCGATGTGGTGTCCGGTAATGTTGAGCTGCATAGTGTCTTCCTTCTCAATAGAGGTCAAACCAACTGTTTACGCTGGTTCGACGGCGGGATGGACAAAGACTCTCGGTACTTGGCGACGGTGCGCCGCGCCACGATGATCCCCTGATCGGCGAGCAGGGTGGCCAGCTTGCTGTCGCTGAGTGGTTTGGCGGGGTTTTCCGCCGCAATCAATTTCTTCACCAATGCGCGGATCGCCGTCGAGGAGGCTTCGCCGCCGCTGTCGGTATTCACGTGGCTGGAGAAGAAATATTTCAATTCGAAAATGCCGCGCGGGCTGTGCAGAAACTTCTGCGTGGTGACGCGCGAGATCGTCGATTCATGCATTTCCACGGCCTGGGCGATATCCGCCAGCACCATGGGTTTCATAAACTCTTCGCCTTGCTCGAAGAACGCCTGCTGCTGATCGACGATGCAGCGGGTGACCTTCAGCAGCGTCTCGTTACGGCTCTCCAGGCTTTTAATCAGCCACTTGGCTTCCTGCAGGTTGCTGCGGATGAACTGGCCGTCGGCTTCGCTGCGGGCGCTGTTGCCCAGCGCTGCGTATTGCTGATTGATCTTCAAACGCGGCACGCTGTCGCCGTTGAGCTCGACCGTCCATTTGTTCTGCGTCTTGCGCACCAGCACGTCCGGGATCACGTATTCCGATTCGCCGGTATTGATCGACTGCCCCGGGCGCGGATCGAGCGACTGAATCAGCAGCATCGCTTCTTTCAGTGTATCTTCTTTTAGCCGGGTTGATCGCATCAGGCTGCGAAAGTCATGGTTGGCCAGCAGATCCAGATGGTCGCTGATGATCAGCCGCGCTTCGGCCAGGTAAGGGGTGTCTTTGGCGTATTGGGAGAGCTGCACCAGCAGGCAATCGCGCAGATCGCGCGCGGCGACGCCGATCGGATCGAAACGCTGCACGCGCTTCAACACCGCCTCGACTTCATCGAGGGTCACGTTTTCGTCGCCCAGGCTTTCCAGAATGTCTTCCAGCGGCACGGTGAGATAGCCGGTGTCGTCCACCGCGTCGACGATGGAGGTGGCGATGGCGGCGTCGGTATCGGAAAACGGCGTCAGATCCACCTGCCACATCAGGTAATCCTGCAGCGTTTGGGTGGTCTCGCCCTGATAGACCGGCAGCTCGTCGTCGCTGTAGTCGGTGCCGGTGCCGGACGGCGTGCCGGCGGTGTAGATCTCATCCCAGGTGGCGTCCAGCGGCAGCTCTTCCGGCATGTCTTTCTGTTCCAGCGCCTCGCGGGTATCGAGCCCCTCGGTCTCCTGGGTTTCTTTGGCGTCGATTTCGTCGTGCAGATCGGTCTGTTCAAGCAGCGGATTGCTCTCCAGCGCCAGCTGGATCTCTTGTTGAAGCTCAAGCGTGGACAACTGCAGCAGGCGGATCGCCTGCTGGAGCTGAGGAGTCATGGCCAGCTGTTGACTGAGCCTGAGTTGCAAACCTTGCTTCATAGTTTTCTGTCTACTTCCGTTAACGGTGTCGCCCCGCAGGGCGCGCCGGCGTTTAGAGGCGGAACTCTTCGCCCAGATAAACGCGTTTAACCTGCTCGTCGGCCAGAATAGCATCCGGCGTGCCGTGGGCAATCAGTTTGCCCTGGCTGACGATGTAGGCGCGTTCACACACGTCCAGCGTCTCGCGCACGTTGTGGTCGGTGATCAGCACGCCCAGGCCGCTGTCACGCAGGTGCTCGATGATTTTTTTGATGTCGATAACGGAAATCGGATCCACCCCGGCGAAGGGTTCGTCCAGCAGAATGAATTTCGGGTTGGCCGCCAGCGCGCGGGCGATTTCGACGCGGCGGCGTTCACCGCCGGACAGCGCCTGGCCGAGGCTGTCGCGCAGATGGGAGATATGGAACTCTTCCATCAGCTCTTTGGCGCGGTCTTCGCGCTGTTCGCTGGTGAGGTCGGGGCGAATCTCCAGCACCGCCATCAGGTTGTCGTACACGCTCAGGCGGCGGAAGATCGACGCTTCCTGCGGCAGGTAACCAATGCCGCGGCGCGCGCGGGCGTGCAGCGGCAGCAGGCTGATGTCTTCTTCGTCGATCACGATGCGCCCGGCGTCGCGCGGCACGATGCCGACCACCATGTAGAAGGTGGTGGTTTTACCGGCGCCGTTCGGGCCGAGCAGGCCGACGATCTCGCCGGATTTCACTTTCAGGCTGACGTCTTCGACAACTTTACGGCCCTTGTAGGCTTTCGCCAGGTTTTCTGCGATGAGTGTTGCCATAAGTGATTAGTTACTCTTTTTTTGCTCGTTTTTGTCTTGCAACTGCGACGGTACCAGAACCGTTGTCACGCGTTTGCCTTTATCGCTAAACGCCTGCATTTGCTGCTGTTGCACCAGATAGGTGATGCGATCGCCTTTCACGTTGCTGTCGAGCTGCTCCAGATAGGCGTTGCCCGTCAGGGTCACCAGCTGGGTCGCCACGTCGTAACGCACTTTCTGCGCGTGGCCTTTGACCGGCTTGCCGCTGTCCTGCATCTGGTAGAAGGTTACCGGGTTGCCGAACGCTTCAATATAGGTCTTATTCTGATCTCCGCCCGGGCGGGTGACGACCACCTTGTCGGCGCGAATATCGATGGTGCCCTGTTTGATCACCACGTTGTCGGTGAAGGTGCTGACGTTGCTTTGCATGTCCAACGACTGCTTGAGCGAGTCGATGCTGACCGGCTGGCTGGAGTCGGATTTCAGCGCCAGAGCGGGGGCGCTGGCGGCCAAAACTAAGCTGCCGAGCAACAGGTTACGGAGTTGTTTTTTGGTTCTGAATTTCATAGTTGGTCTTAACCTTATCAATCAGCTCAGCGGTTTTGGTCCGCAGGTTCCCACGCATTTTCATGCCGTTAGAGGTAAAATTGGTCCCGTAAAGCGTGACTTCGTCATCGGAGGTGACGTCTTGGGTGACCAGGTTTACCTGAGCGTTGTCCGTCTTAATTTTTTCCAGCTGCGAGGTGGTGGTCAGGCTGTTCACCTCGACGTGACCATACAGATACAGCATTCGGTCTTTAGTCAGTTTGGCGCGATCGGCGCGAACTGACCAGGTGGCCACCGCATTCTCATCGAACAGCGTCATCACCGGCTGGGTGAACCAGCTCAGCTCGCCGGCGGTGTAATACTTCGCGTCTTCCGCCACCAGTTTGTAATTCAGCTTGCCGGCCGGGTTGTACACCACGGTGACCGTGTGCTGGCTCTGGTAGGTCGGATCCTGATCGTTGACCGGGCCAGGGGCCGTGTCGTCGCTGAAGTCCGTCATGTTCCAGCCGATCAGCGCCAGAACGATCACCGTCAACAGAATGGTGATCCACAGTTTGGTTTTACTCATATCGACAGCCCTTTGGCGTCCTCCAGCTTATTTTGAGCCAAAAGAATGATGTCGCACAGTTCGCGCACCGCGCCGCGGCCGCCGGCAATGCGGGTGACGTAGTGGGCGCGCGGCGTCAGCAGCGGGTGGGCGTCCGCCACCGCGACCGCCAGGCCGACCTGCGCCATCACCGGCCAGTCGATCAGGTCATCGCCGATATAGGCGACCTGATCCGCCGTTAACGACAGTTTATCCAACAGTTCGCGGAAGGCCAAAAGCTTATCGGATTGCCCCTGATACAGATGGGTGATGCCGAGCGTCTGCGCGCGATCTTCCAGCAGCTTGGCGGAGCGACCGGTGATGATCGCCACCTCGATGTCCGAGGTTTTCAAGCAGCGGATGCCGTAACCGTCGCGCACGTTGAACGCCTTCAGTTCTTCACCGTTGTTGCCCATGAAGATCAGGCCGTCCGACAGCACGCCGTCAACGTCGCAAATCAACAGGCGGATGTTCCCGGCACGCGCCATAACCTCTTGTTCTACCGGCCCGTAGCAGGTTTCTACCATACCCATTCCGTTCTATTCCTTAATTAAACGACGCCGGCGCGCAGCATGTCATGCATATGTACCACACCCAGCAACTGGTCGCCATCGGCAACCAGCAGCGCGGTGATGTGGCGTTGTTGCATCAGGTTCAATGCATCGACCGCCAGGAGGTTGGGGCGCACCCGCACGCCGCCCGGCGTCATGACATCGGCGATCTTCGCCTCGTGCAGGTTAATGCCCATGTCGAACACCCGGCGCAGGTCGCCATCGGTAAAGATGCCGGCGATTTTCATCAAATCGTCGCAGATCACCGTCAGGCCCAGATTTTTGCGGGTAATTTCCAGCAACGCGTCGCGCAACGAGGCGTCGGCGCTGACGTGGGGTATTTCATCGCCGCTGTGCATGATATCGCTAACCCGCAGCAGCAGTTTGCGGCCGAGTGCGCCGCCCGGATGCGACAGCGCGAAATCTTCCGGCGTGAAACCGCGCGCTTTGAGCAGCGCGACGGCCAGCGCATCGCCCATCACCAGCGTGGCGGTGGTGCTGGTGGTCGGCGCCAGCCCCAGCGGGCACGCTTCCTGCGGCACCTTGATGCACAGGTGGATATCCGCCGCTTTACCCATCGCGCTTTCCGGATTGTTGGTCATACAGATGAGGGTGATCTGTTGGCGTTTCAACACCGGGATCAGCGCCAGGATCTCACTGGACTCGCCGGAGTTGGAGATGGCGAGCACGATGTCCTGCGGGGTGACCATGCCCAAATCGCCATGGCTGGCCTCCGCCGGATGAACGAAGAATGAGGGCGTGCCGGTGCTGGCGAAGGTCGCGGCGATCTTGCAGCCGATATGGCCGGATTTGCCCATGCCCATCACCACCACTTTGCCGCCGCAGGCGGCGATCGTTTCGCAGGCGCGGGTGAAGTCTGCGTTGATGTAGCGATCGAGCTGGGCCAGCCCTTCACGCTCTATCTGAAGCACTTCCTTACCGGCCTGTTGAAAATCGAAGCCCGGTTGCAACTCAATGTTCGACATACTCATTCCCGTCGGTTTAGCCGAAAGTACTGAAAGGGTTAAAGAACAGCACCGCAAGATACGCAATAAAGCCGCATAATAACAGCGCGCCCGCCAGGTGGCCGATGCGATGTTTGCGGCCGATGCACAGCACGCTCAGCAGCACGCTGGCCGCCAGCATCACCCAGTAATCGCGCTGGAAGGCGGCGGTGTCTACGCTGCCCGGCGACAGCAGGGCGGGTACGCCCAGCACGATCACCGTGTTGAAAATATTGGAGCCGATGATATTACCAATCGCCATATCATCCTCGCCCTTCAGCGCCCCGGCGATGGAGGTGGCCAGTTCGGGCAGGCTGGTGCCGATGGCGATAATGGTCAAACCGACCACCAGTTCGCTCAGGCCGAAATAGTGCGCGATCACCGTCGCGTTATCGACCACCATTCTGGAAGAGAGCGGCAGAATGATAAACGCCAGCACCAGCCACAGCACCGCCACGGTATTGCTGCTGTCCTGCGGCAGCTCGGCGATCTGCTCCATAGTCAGGCTGTCGCTGCCCTCGCGCTGCGCCAGCCGGGCGATTTTCAGCATCAGCAGGATGAAGCCGGCGGCGGCGGCCAGCAGCAGCACGCCGTCCAGCCTGCTCAGGGTGCCGTCCATCAACACGAAACCGCATAATACTGTGACCGCTAACATCAGCGGCAGTTCGCGCCGCAGTATCTCAGAGCGCGCGGCCAGCGGGTGAATCAACGCCGCCACGCCCAGGATCAATAAAATGTTGGTGATGTTGGAACCTACTACGTTGCCAACGGCCATATCTATCTGCCCGTTCAGCGCGGCGGTGGTGGATACGATCAGCTCCGGCAGCGAAGTGCCGATGCCGACGATGGTCATGCCGATGATCAACGGCGGTACGCCGAGCGAGCGGGAAATCACGGCAGCACCATAAACTAAGCGGTCTGCACCGTACACCAGTAGAAATAAACCAACGATTAATAATGCTATCGCGAGAAACATGCAGGGTCCTTTGTCGGGTATTATCCCGGTTCGTTGGTTAAAGCCGTCAATGCGGCGGTATTGCTTGCCCTCCGTTGCGCGCGTTTGAGCCGCAGCAACGGTTTTCCCCGGCTAATAGTTGAACAGTTTCGTTTTTTTTCGTTATGGCGCCAATTTTGACCGGGTGGCGCGGAAAAGTAAAACCAATGGCACCATTGGTTGCGAAATGGCAGTAAGTTTTTGTAAAGATGAGACGGATTGCGCCCATTGCTTTAACATCACGGGTAGATTCAGCAAAAGATGAGTCGTAAAGGGTCCATTAACATGCTCCAAAAGGCAGATAATTTGGTCGAAGTGCGCGACATGAGCTTCTCGCGCGGCGACCGACGGATATTTGAAGACATCAACCTGACGGTGCCTCGCGGTAAGGTCACGGCGATCATGGGGCCATCGGGCATCGGCAAAACCACGCTGCTGCGCCTGATAGGCGGCCAGCTGGCGCCGGACAGCGGGGAGATTTGGTTCGACGGCGACAACATTCCCGCGTTGTCCCGCCGTCAGTTATACGACGCGCGCAAAAAAATGAGCATGCTGTTCCAGTCTGGCGCGCTGTTTACCGATTTGACCGTATTCGAAAACGTGGCCTACCCGCTGCGCGAGCACAGCAATCTGCCGGAGCCTTTGTTGCGCAGCACGGTGCTGATGAAGCTGGAAGCGGTGGGGCTGCGCGGCGCGGCTCAGCTGATGCCCAACGAGCTTTCCGGCGGCATGGCGCGCCGGGCGGCGTTGGCGCGCGCGATCGCGCTGGACCCGGAAATGATCATGTTCGACGAACCTTTCGTTGGCCAGGATCCGATCACCATGGGAGTGCTGGTCAAGCTGATCGATGAGCTGAACCATGCGCTGGGCATTACCTGCATCGTGGTGTCGCACGACGTACCGGAGGTGCTGAGCATCGCCGACTACGCCTACATCGTGGCCGACCACCGGGTGATCGCCGAAGGCACCACGCAGCAATTGCAGAACAATCCTGATGCGCGCGTGCGCCAGTTCCTGGATGGTATAGCGGATGGGCCGGTGCCGTTCCGCTATCCGGCCGGGGATTATCAGACCGAACTGCTAGGCTTAGGGAGTAAATAAGCTCATGTTATTAAGAGCGTTAGCGTCGTTGGGGCGCAGTGGCATCAACACCAGCGCCAGCTTCGGCCGCGCCGGGTTGATGCTGTTCAACGCGTTGATTGGCCGGCCGGAACCCGGCAAGCAGTGGCCGCTGCTGTTGAAACAGCTCTACAGCGTCGGCGTGCAGTCGCTGCTGATCATCATGGTCTCCGGGCTGTTTATCGGCATGGTGCTGGGCCTGCAGGGCTATATCGTGCTCACCACCTACAGCGCCGAGGCCAGCCTCGGCATGATGGTGGCGCTGTCGCTGCTGCGCGAACTGGGGCCGGTGGTCACGGCGCTGCTGTTCGCCGGCCGCGCCGGTTCCGCGCTCACGGCGGAAATCGGCCTGATGAAGGCGACGGAGCAGATCTCCAGCCTGGAAATGATGGCGGTCGATCCGCTGCGGCGCATCGTGGCGCCGCGCTTCTGGGCCGGGCTGATCAGCATGCCGCTATTGACCATCATTTTCGTGGCGATCGGCATTTGGGGCGGCTCGGTGGTCGGCGTGGACTGGAAAGGCATCGACAGCGGCTTCTTCTGGTCGGCGATGCAGGGCGCC
>NZ_JVEL01000600.1:0-770 GCF_001076875.1 Serratia sp. 506_PEND | reverse complement strand
TTGTTGTGAGAGAGAACGGCGTGCAGCGCACGGTACGCACGTCGCGCGTTCATGAATGCCAGGTTATCTGGAATTAAGGAGGCTATATGCCGAAGGTTATTTTTGAATTTACCGAAAGTGATGCTGTTGCGGGTGATGTTCCAGGGCATTTTGCTGTTCCGGTCACTATTAGTGTGGGTGTTGAGGGTTTTAATGATGCAAGGCCGGGGCACGCTGAATGCCTGGTACTAATCATGAAACAAAAGGCACCGGCAATTCTAAAGGTAATCAACGAAGTTTATGTTGGGAGGCTGAAAGAGACCGGCGCTTCCGGTGTTAAATCTGAACTTTTCAAAGTCAATCTGCAATAAGGTGATGAAAATGACTGTAAATACCACGCAGTTTACCGATAAAAACGTCCCAGAAGGCTACTGGGTCGACGCCAAGGGCGTCATGACGCCGGACAGCCTGGTCAAGGATATCGACAAGCTGCGCGATACCCTGGTGATGGAAATCGTTAATCGTGCCCTGCCGGTGAGTGATGCGCTGGCCGAGTTCAAGCTGTCCGGGTTCGCGGATATTGCGGCCTTCACCGACCTTTCCGCCAATCAGTACGGTGTGTCGTTGGGCGGTAAAAAAGGCAATGTCACGCTGTATTCCTATGATGGTCGCTTTAAGGTGCAGCGTGCCATGCAGGACCGTATCGCGTTCGATGAGCGCCTGCAGGCCGCCAAGGCGTTGATTGACCAGTGTCTGGCCGATTGGACCAAGGATGCCGGTGACGAGATTAA